>CASFQC010000014.1 GCA_949296415.1 uncultured Bacteroides sp.
TGGTACATACCTTTGGAAAGTTGGCTATTGCTCTACTTACATTCGTCAATTTTTAATCTTTGAATCAGGATACCAACTCCTGATTCGCATGAATAATAAGGATAACGCTTCCCGCTGTTACACAGGTTGTTCAAGTCGGCATAGGTGCCTGTGGCATAAAGGCTTTGAAACTCCTGCTTCTCTGGAATGCCCTTTCCGTTTTCTCTCATGCGGGCAGCATTGTAACCGCTTACACGCATGTCCGCATAGAGGTCTATCTCTTCACCAGGCGCCGTCAAAAACGCCCCGAAGTTTCCGGAAAGTATCTGTGCCGGCCCGTATTGCATAAAACGGAAAGTGACCGTGCCCGTAGCAGGATCTACCTTTTCCCTGTACGTTTCCTGTCCGCCGTCTATGCCGTTCACATAAATGGACTGTTCGTTGCCCATTCCTTCTTTATAATACAGCAAGTGAAGCCTTACCGTAGTCTGTCCTATGTTGAACTGAGGGGCGGGCAGAGGAGTGTTACCGTCCATCCGGCGTGCTTCGGCCGGAATGCCTTCGGGAGCCTCGTAATGCCTACGTCCCGTAAGGTCCACGCCAAACAGGTTAAAACAGCCCTCTTCCATACCTTCTATGAAGTCAAATGACTTGGCACTGCGCGGCAGCGGCTCAAAAAAGAGGGTAAATGAAGCCTTTCCTGAATCGGGCATATACAGCAACGAGTCGGGCTGTATACCTTCGGAACCGGTCAGTGCATACTGCTTGCCATCATGTTTCAACACAGTGCCCGACGCTATCTTTATCCAGTTGTGCGGAATGTAAGTGGCATTGACATGAATCACCGTGGCGGTGTCTGTCAGTTCCACCTTGGAAAAGTCCAGGGTATGAGTAGTCGTCACATCCACCAACGGATATTCCACCACTTTGTTTTGTTTCGTACACGAGGTTACAGACAACATACAGGCCGTCCATAACGCAAAGAATAGTTTTCTATACATAGTCCATTAAGATATTTAAATCATAAACAACATACAAAACGATTTTTCCTTTAACCCTTTAACACAAGCTTACTCCAACAGTTCCTATGCCTGACATCTTGTTCGCAAAGGAAAAGCTTGAAGCGGATTGCACGGTTTGGCTTGTATCATTGATTTATCAGAATTTCTTTCAAAGTCCGAGCCGCGCCGATATTTCCAGCATGCGACGGATGGGACGGACGGCCCTCAGGGCTATGTCCGGGTCTACGGTGATTTCCGGCGATTCGTTCTTCAGGCAGTCGTAAAGCTTTTCAAGGGTATTGAGTCGCATATAGCCGCACTCATTGCAGGCACAGGTACTGTCGGCTGGCGGAGCCGGGATGAACAGGGTGTCCGGACACCTCTTGCGCATCTCGTGGAGTATGCCAGACTCGGTGGCCACTATGTAAACCTTTTCGGGATGGGCCACGGCGTATTTCAACAAAGCAGCTGTAGAGCCTATCACATCGGCCATTTTCAATACCGCATCTTTACATTCTGGATGAGCCAGGACAAGCGCTTCGGGGTGTTCCGACTTCAACTTGGCAATCTTCTCTACAGAAAACTGTTCGTGCACGTGGCAGGCACCGTCCCACAACAACATGTCGCGACCCGTCATGGCGTTGATGTAACTGCCCAAGTTGCGGTCGGGACCGAAGATAATCTTTTCGTCCTTCGGAAAGCTGTCCACTATCTGACGGGCGTTGGACGAAGTGACCACCACATCCGTCAGTGACTTGACGGCTGCCGTGGTGTTGACATAGGAAATGACGGTATATCCCGGATGAGCCTTCACAAACTCGCCGAACCGGTCGGACGGACAACTGTCGGCCAGAGAGCATCCCGCATTCATGTCGGGCACCAAGACTTTCTTGTCGGGACAGAGCACCTTTGCCGTCTCGCCCATGAAATGCACACCACACATCACAATGATGTCGGCATCCGTTTTCGCGGCCTGTTGGGCCAAAGCCAAACTGTCGCCTACGTAATCGGCCACATCTTGTATCTCGCCGCGCTGGTAGTAATGTCCCATGATGATGGCGTTTTTCTCTCTTTTCAGTTGCAGGATGGAGTCTTTCAGATCGTTCATATCACAATTCATATTAATAGTTTATTTCTTTTTTGAATAAAAGCTTTTTTGATGATGATGGGTTGTTAATAGTGTGGACAAATAATCGGCCATTTTTTTGGCAGTTTGGTTGTTGTTGCGTAAGGTCGTGGTTTTATCAGGTTTTCACCAGTCCTTCATCTGGCCTTTCGCACAGAAAATCAGCTTGTTTTGCCCATAAGCCTCATACTTGTTTAACAGGTTGTTCATAATGTGCAAAGTTAATAACTTTGAAATGACAAATGCTCTGTAACCTGATGAAAAATGTGTTTAAATAGCTTTTGGAAAAAGCGGTTATCTTTTTTGTAAAGTTAGTATAGTCGGCGTGATAGGTGTTTGTTTGAATAATGCAAGGAATATGTTTTATTATCTTTTCCTGTGTTTTCTACATGTTTTTTTCTCATTATCCACCGGCTTGTGAACAGAATAAGTACTTTTGCACAGAAAAGAATCCTTGATATGACAAACCGTAAGCTTAGGATAGACGAATTGAACCGCATCAGTGCGGAAGAGTTCAAGGCAGCCAGCAAACTGCCTCTCGTGGTAGTGCTTGATAATGTGCGCAGCCTTCATAACATAGGTTCCGTATTCCGTACTTGCGACGCTTTCCGGGTGGAGCGCATATGTTTGTGTGGCATTACGGCCGTACCTCCCCATCCTGAGATACACAAGACTGCGTTGGGAGCCGAATACACAGTAGAGTGGGAATATGTGGAAAACGCTGTTGAAGCTGTTGAAAACCTTTCGGCGGAAGGCTATGAGGTGCATGCCGTAGAGCAGGCGGAAGGTAGCGTCCTGTTGCAGGACGTGGTGCCTGAGCGCGGGAAAAAGTACGCTGTGGTACTGGGCAACGAAGTGAAGGGGGTGCAGCAGGCTGTCATAGACCGTTGTCGTGGATGTGTGGAAATTCCGCAATATGGCACGAAACATTCACTCAACGTGTCGGTCACGGCAGGCATCGTGGTATGGGACTTTTTTGTGAAAATGGGAATAGACAGTTGACATAGATTGTCTGTTTGTAGAGTATAGTTCAGGGATTGTCGGCCTATATGTGCGTGACAAGCTTGTTTGCCTTCTGGTGGGTGTGGCGGTAGTTTTTTCTTGTCTCGTCAGGCTGCCAATCCCTGCGATGTTGATTCTTTATTTGCCTATTTCTTTTATAAACGCCCTGCGCCGTTTGTGCTGTTCGGTGCGGAAGTATCCCCATTGGGCCTGTACTTTTCCGTTAAGTTCCAGTTCGGGATTGCTTTCGGCGTATTCGAAGCCCAGCTTTTGGTACACCGGTATGAGGTCGGAGAAAAGCAACGCATTGACTCCTTTGTTTTGGTATTCTGGCTTTACGGCCACTAACAGCAGGTCAAGAATCTTGGACCGTTTTTTGAAGAACAGGGCTTTCAGGAGGTAGTACCATCCGAAAGGCAGCAAGCGTCCGTGCGACTTCTGAAGTGCGTGGGCCAGTGAGGGCATGGATATGCCTACGGCCACCAGCTTGTCTTCGGCATCGGTAATGAGAGTCACCATGCGCAGGTCAAGTATGGGAAGATACATTTTCACATATTGGTCTATCTGTTTTTGGGTCAGTGCCGAGTAGCCGTACAGGGGTGTGTAGGCTTCGTTTACCAGCTCGAAGATTTCCTGTCCGTATTCTTTGGCTATCTTCTTGGACGATTTGTATTTTTTTATCTTTAAGTTGTATTTTTGCTGTATGAGCTGTGATATGCGCTGGTGCTTTTCCGGAATGGAATCGGGAATATAGATTTTGTATTCCACCCAGTCCGCATCCTTCACGAATCCCATCCTTTCCATATGTTCCGGATAGTAAGGGGCATTGTATATGGTAGCCATGGTGCTGAGTTGGTCGAACCCTTCTATCAGCATGCCTTCGGCATCCATGTCGGTGAATCCCAATGGTCCTTGTATGTGGGTCATGCCTCTTTCCTTTCCCCATTGCTCTACGGTTCTTATCAGTGCTTCCGACACTTCGTGGTCATCGGTGAAGTCTATCCATCCGAACCTTACTTCCTTTTTGTTCCAAGTCTGGTTGGCGCGGTGGTTTATGATGGCTGCCACTCTGCCTACAGGCTTGCCGTCCTTGTATGCCATGAAGTAATCGGCCTCGCAGAAGTCGAATGCCGCGTTCTTCTTTTTGTTGAAGGTGTTGAGCATGTCGTCGTACAGGTCGGGAACGGAATAGGGATTGTCTTTGTATAGCAGGTAATTGAAACGGATGAACTTTTTCAGTTCCCGTTTTGTGGATACTTTCTTTATGGTAACTGCCATAATATGCCTGTGGTGTTGTTTGTATAATTTGTTAATATGTGTATCGGGGGCAAAGATAAGTCTTTTTAAGGAAGAATGAAGCCTGTGCGTTCAAGATTTACATTCTTCCCGGCTGGCGGAGAGTTCCGGAGGGGACAAAAAGACCGCCGCGCCAGCTTGCGGGATGGTTGTCGCAAGCCGGTGCGGCGTTATGGTTTGGGAGGGCGGTCAGACCGTACCGTCCTGTCACTTGTAGCCTATAGTCCACTTGCTGCCGGGGAGCAGGGCGATGACTTTGGCCGTGATGAAGCACGACACGAAAGTGGTCAGGGCTATGGCGGGAATGGCGGCTGCGGTAGGCAGGGCCAGGCTGTCCTTGTACACCGATACCCACAGACCCAGCCAGAAAATGTGCATGAGGTATACACCGTAGCTCAGCTTGGACATGTCGGTGATGAGTTTCGGTGCGGTTTCGGCCTTGATGCAAGTGAAGAGGAGGAACGTTCCGGCTGTGGTCACTACGCAGTTGATGGTGCACATGGCCCAGCCTATCTCAATGACGGGAGTGGAGTGGATGACGCCCGGAACGGCTTGGGTGTAGAAGGACCACATGGTGACTGCCGCGCCTGCCACCAGCATGACCGTTCCCACCCAAAGGCGCTTCTTGCGGTTCCAGGTGAGATGCTTGCGGATGTAGTGGGCCAATACCAGATAGCCGAGGTAGCCGGAAAAGTACCACAGCATATGGAATTCGTTCCAGAAACATTCACCCCAAAGTTCGCCGAACCAGCGGTGCAGGAAGGGCATGCAGGTGCTTATGGCAAACAGCAGGATGAAGAAGCGCTCTTCTTTGGCAGTGGCTCGTCGGAGCCATGGCGATATGATGGGGATGAACAGATACAGGCTGATAAGCGGATACATGAACCACAGATGTCCGGCCAGGGTGGGGAAGTTGAGCAGGATGCGCGACAAGTCTTTGGCCGAGGTGGCGCCGTCTATCTGCCCCCACAGCATGGGCAGGGTGCTGTAGAGTATCATGAAGAGAATGAACGGGGGAAGGATGTGTGCGAAGCGGCGGCGGTAGAACTGCCAGCTGGTCTGACTTTCCTTTATGGGTACCAGCAGGTAGGCCGACACGATGATGAACAGCGGTACGGACATACGCGAGAAGCCGTCGTAGACGGACACCCACAGACGGTCGGCTTCATTCTGTAGCAAAGACTGCGGGCCGGCCATATCGGTGGAACCCGGAGCGCCGTAAAAATTCTCACTGGCATGTACCACCATGACGAGCAGACATGCGAAAATGCGTAGGTAATCTAAGAAAACAATTCGTTTCATTCCTGTTTTGATGTTTATGTTTAAAAGTAAAAATAGCCTTGATTGTTACAGGTTGTTTTTCGCAAATGCGGCAAAAGTACTGTTTTTATTTACCTTTGCAAGGTTTTATATATATTTTATGAACGCCATGTACGGAAGAATCAACGAATTTGACTTTTTGAAGTGCGTCCTCATACTGCTTATGGTGTCTTTCCATTTGGTTTACATAGGCGATACCTATCCTTTGGCCAAGCAGATTGTCTACACTTTCCACATGCCTGCCTTCCTCGTCTTGTCGGGCTATCTGGTGAATGTGGGCAAGGACACGCGCGGTTTCTTGCGGGCCATGTTTTGGGTGTTTGTTCCCTATGCTGTCATGGAGACGGGCTATGTGGTCATGTCGTCGGTGCTTCCCGTGCGCGAGCGGGTGTCCGGACTTGGGCTTCCGCTTTTGCTGGACAAGCTGTTTTTGGCCCCTATGGGACCGTACTGGTATCTGCATACCTGGCTGCTGTGCAGCCTGTCGTGCTATGGTGTGTGGACTTGCGGCGGTGGTGCGGGCAGGCCGTCAAGGCTGGTGTATGCGGGCATGGTGCTGGCTGTCCTCTCGCTGGGCTGCGGATTGATGTCGTTTGCCAACGCTTTCTATTTCTTTGCAGGCTTTTTGTTGAGGCGGTGCGGCGTGTCTTTCCTTTCCTTTTTCCGGGCTTCGTGGTTGTCGGCTCCTCTGTTTGTGTTGTTGTGCATGGTGCCTGGCTTCCGCGAGCGTGCTACGCTGGGTGGCGCGGCCATTACTTGGTCGGCCGTCAGTTTTCTGCTTTTTGTTTATCCTTATGTACCTTCTGTTTTGCGCCGTCTGTGTGTCTTCATAGGGCGCAACACCTTGTCTGTGCTGTTGTTTTCGCCTGTGTTCACCATACTTACCCGTTTTGCCCGTCCTTGGTTCATGTTCGAGCCTTCGGGCATGTGTTTCCTTGCCGCCTCGCTCTGTTTTGTAGTGGCGGGTTGCCTGGGCGTGTCCTGGCTGATGGACAGGATGGGCGTGTCTCGCTGGTTCTTCGGCAAGTCCCGCAGCTTTAGCCGTTGGGAATCGACAGATTGACACTTTGCTTTCCTTTAACATGGAGAATCGCTTATTCACAGCCGGTGGAAAGCCCGGTGGAAAAGAACGCGCGCATTTCCGGCGGTTTTTGGCTTATCTTATTGCTATATAATAATATATGTCAATTTTTTAACATTTCATTTTTGTTCAAAACCTGGTTAAAAACTGCCTTTTCCGTCCTCCGTCGGCGGATGACGGGTCGGCAGCTGGCGGATGACAGGTCGTTCATCGGCGGACATTAGGTCATCCGTCCGGCTTTTGCGGCTGTTTCGGAGACCGGCAAATGAATAAATATTCATTGGGATGTCCTAAATAGGGTGATTAATGCATAAATATGCGTTTTTTTATGTATAAATATTCACCGCCTCCTCACAGAACGCGCGTTTTTGAAAAAGGGGGTGTAAGCGGAATGGGGAAAAACGACGCATTTTGCTGTCGGATGTCGGAGAATCGTTACCATGGTGTCATCCGAGAGAAAACAAGGGAGCGGAATGTTAAAAGATGTCAGTTAAAAGTTAAAAGGCCGTCGGGTGGCGGACTTCAATTTGTCCCTGCATTGTTTGCTGTATGTCCTTTAAATTAAGTACCTTTGCCGATTAGAATTAAAATGAAAACCAATATAGAACAGATATGGCATTAAAAGCAGGTATAGTGGGGCTTCCCAATGTGGGAAAGTCCACTCTTTTCAACTGCCTGTCCAGCGCGAAGGCTCAGGCGGCTAATTTTCCTTTTTGTACCATCGACGCCCAGCTGGGACAGGTATCCGTGCCCGATGAAAGGCTTACCCGTCTGGCCGAGATTGTACATCCGGGACGCATAGTGCCCGCCGTGTGTGACATTGTGGACATTGCCGGGCTGGTGAAAGGCGCCAGCAAGGGCGAGGGGTTGGGCAACCAGTTCCTGGGCAACATACGCGAGTGCGACGCCATCATACATGTGCTGCGTTGTTTTGACAACGGCAACATTGTGCATGTGGACGGGTCGGTCAATCCCGTGCGCGACAAGGAAATCATTGACACCGAACTCCAGCTGAAAGACCTGGAGACGGTGGAGAACCGCATGAAACGTGTGGAGAAAGTGGCCAAGGTGGGAGGCGACAAGGCCGCCAAGGTGGAGTACGGACTGCTCCTGCGCTACAAGGCCGCTCTGGAACAGGGACTGAGCGCCCGTACCGTGACACCGGAAAACGAGGACGAGGAAGCCTGTGCCAGGCAGATGTTCCTGCTCACCACCAAGCCCGTGCTCTACGTGTGCAATGTGGACGACGCCAGCGCCGCCACCGGCAATGCCTATGTGGAGCAGGTGCGTGAGTCCATAAAAGGAGAGAACGCCGAACTGATAGTCATCTCCGCCCAGACCGAGGCCGACATTGCCGAACTGGACAGCTACGAGGAGAAACAAATGTTTCTGGAAGACCTGGGACTGAAGGAGAGCGGATGCAACCGCCTGATAAAGGCCATCTACAAGCTGCTCAATCTGGAGACATTCATCACGGCCGGAGAGATGGAGGTGAAGGCATGGACCTACCGGAAAGGATGGAAGGCTCCCCAATGTGCCGGCGTGATACATACCGATTTCGAGAAAGGCTTTATCCGAGCCGAAGTCATCAAGTACGACGACTACATAAAGTATGGCAGCGAGGCCGCCGTGCGCGAGGCCGGAAAGCTGGCTGTGGAAGGCAAGGACTATGTGGTGCAGGATGGGGACATCATGCACTTCAGGTTCAATGTGTGAAAAGAAATTCAAAACATATATTAATAGTATCATGAAATATCTCATAGCAGGAACAGGTGGAGTGGGAGGCTGCATAGCCGCCTTTCTTGCACTGACAGGCAAGGACGTGGCCTGCATAGCGCGCGGCAGGCATCTGGATACCATCCGTGGGCGCGGGCTGTGCCTGCACAGCGACCTGAAGGGTGAACATATCCTGCACGTGCCTGCCTGCACGGCCGAAGAATATCGGGGAAAAGCCGATGTGATTTTTGTCTGTGTGAAAGGCTATTCCATAGACTCCATTACGGACCTTATACGGCGGGCCTCCAAGCCGGAGACGGTGGTCATACCCATACTCAATGTCTATGGCACGGGGCCGCGCATACAGCGTCTTGTGCCCGGAGTGACGGTGCTTGACGGCTGCATCTACATAGTGGGCTTTGTAAGCGGCGAAGGCGAGGTGACACAGATGGGACGGGTATTCCGTCTGGTGTATGGGGCGCACAAAGGCACTCAGGTTCCGACAGACACCCTGGAGGCTGTGCGGCGCGACCTGCAGGAGAGCGGCATCAAGGCCGACTTGTCCGATGACATAGACCGTGACACCTTTGTGAAGTGGTCCTTCATCTCCGCCATGGCAGTGACCGGCGCCTATTACGACGTGCCCATGGGCGAGGTGCAGAAACCGGGCAAGGTGCGCGACACCTTCATCGGACTCTCCCGCGAGAGTGCTGCGGTGGGGCGGAAGATGGGCATAGCCGTTCCCGACGATTTGGTGGACTATAACCTGCGCGTCATCGACAAGCTTGACCCTCACAGTACCGCCTCTATGCAGAAAGACATGGCACGCGGCCATGAGAGCGAAGTGCAGGGCCTGCTGTTCGACATGATAGACACCGCCCTGGCTCATGGGGTGGACATACCCACCTACCGCATGGTAGCGGAGAAATTCAATGCAATGAGAGGAAAACCATAACCACATTAGCTTTATATACCCTTGGAAAGATGAACACATTTTTACTCTACGTCAACTGGAACCCAGACCCGGAACTGTTCAAGCTGTTCGGTTCCGTGTCCATACGCTATTACGGACTGTTGTGGGTCATAGGCATAGCCTGCTCCTACTTCATGGTCCGCCAACAATATAAGGACAAGAAAATAGGCGACGACAAGTTCGACCCTCTGCTGTTCTATTGCTTCTTCGGCATACTGATAGGCTCACGCCTGGGACACTGCCTGTTCTATGCACCCGAATACTATCTGTCCAGCTTCAAGCATGTGGTGGAGATGGTGCTTCCCATCCATTTTCTGCCCGGCGGAGGGTGGAAGTTCATCGGATACAAAGGACTGGCCAGCCACGGCGGCACGTTGGGACTGGCCATTGCCCTTTGGCTCTACTGCCGCAAGTCTAAGATGCACTACATGGACGTGCTCGACATGATAGCCGTGGCCACTCCCATATGCGCCTGCTGCATCCGCCTGGCCAATCTGATGAATTCCGAAATCATAGGCAAGCCCACAGACCTGCCATGGGCTTTCGTGTTCGAACGTGTGGACATGACGCCCCGCCATCCGGCCCAGCTTTATGAGGCCATGGCTTATTTTATCTTCTGTATAGGCATGATATGGCTGTACAGACGCGGACTGAAGAAGCGCAGGGCAGAAGAGTCTCCTCGCTATGGGAAGCCTGCCAGAAGCCTGCCGTTGTGCTATCCTTACAGGCAGGGATTCTTTTTCGGACTTTGTCTTACCGAGATTTTCCTGTTCCGATTCTTCGTAGAGTTCCTGAAGGAAAATCAGGTGGAGTTCGAGGAGAGCATGTCGCTCAACATGGGACAGTGGCTCAGTGTGCCTTTCGTTCTTGTAGGGTTGTATTGCATGTTCTTCTTTGAAAAAGGAAAGCATAAGGCCGCAGGCTGACACCGGCCGGCAAAACGACTCAGTCCTGTTCTGGGACAGATAAAGCATACAGACATGAACAACTGCAGAACGATTTTACTGAAGTGGACGGTTATCGTCTGCCTGATGCTGGCCGGTACGGACGCGGCGGCTTACAACCTGCGCCAGATATCAAGCAGGAACGGACTGAGCAACAGTGCCATACTTTCGTTGTACCAAGACCGTAAGGGGTACATGTGGATAGGCACCTGCGACGGACTGAACTTCTACGACGGTTCGTCCGTCACCTTGTATCCGATGCAGGGCGGACAGGCAAGCCAACTATCCGGCAACCTCATCACGCGGATAAAGGAGACCGACAACGATATACTTTGGGTGCAGACCAATTACGGCCTCGACCGGGTAGACCTGAAAGAAAGGAAAGTCAGCAGCTTTACCGGCATACAGGAGAGCAGCCTGTTTGTGTCGGACAGCCGCGACCATATGATTGCGGTGAAGAACGATGGCTATGCCTATCTTTACATATCTGAAAAACAGACGTTCGAGAAGCTTTCCAAAGTGTGCGACCCTTACGCTTCCATACTTGATGCGGAAATAGACAGCTATGACAACCTGTGGATATTCTTCCGTGACCGGGAACCTGTATGCTTCTATATAGAAGACCATGGAGACCACAAGGTCAGACTGTCCAAACGTAGGGCGTCAGACTGTCCGGACAACTTACTCTGGGTGTCGGTGGAGAAGGATGTCGCCTTCTTCATAGACCCTACGTATGTCTTGTATGAGTACGACTTGCAGAACCAGGAGTCCCATTACGTGGCCGACCTGAGCAGGGAAATGGAAAAGTATGGCGAGATGTCGTCGCTGGTCAAATGGAGAGACGACTATTATTTGGGCTTCAAGACAGGAGGCCTGCTGGTACTCCGGCATATGGAAGGACAGGAGGAACGTTACCGTGCTGAAGAGACCGAAATACGCTCGGGCATATTTTGCCTGCTGAAGGACCGCTATCAGGACATATTGTGGGTGGGTACTGACGGACAGGGAGTGTTCATGTACTATAATGATGACTACTTCATCAACCACACGATTACCGACATTTCTCCTTATAACATCATGCATCCGGTAAGGGCGCTTTACTATGACGGCAATTCCATATGGATAGGAACCAAAGGGGGAGGAATATTGCGTATTCACGGATATAATCCTGAACATCATGCGGTTTCCTATGGCTACGACCGTCTTACCACGTCCAATTCCTTGCTCAGAGACAATGCTGTTTACTGCTTCTCGCCCGGAAAAGGAGGCCGCCTTTGGATAGGGACGGAGGCTGGCGTGGACTGCTATTCCTTCGGCAGGCAAAGGCTGGATACCGTGCATATGGAAGCCGGAGGCGAGCCGGTAAGGTTCGTGCATTCCATAGAGGAAACCAACGACAGTACCCTGTGGATTGCTACAGTGGGAGGAGGCATAGTCAAGGCCGTATTCCGCGAAAGGACTGGCGGAGTGCCCGAAGTGGTACGGACGGAACGCAAGCTTGTTGAAGACGGGCGGACAGGTTCAAACTACTTTTTCACTTCCTTCCGTGAGAACGATTCTACGCTGTGGTTCGGAAACCGGGGACTGGGTGCCTATAGGGTGGATGCTTGTACCGGACAGATGAGCGCCCATAGCCTGAACGGTGTCAAAGATACCGTGCGGATGAGGAACGATGTGTTCGCCATCTACCGGAACAGGGAAGGATACTGGCTGGGTACCGGTTCGGGACTGATGCATGTGAGGGACACGTCGCAGGGATGGAAGACAGAACAGCTGACATTCAATTCGGTGCACGGCATTATGGAAGACAACAGAAACCGTCTGTGGATTAGCTCCAACCAGGGACTTTCCTGTCTGGAGCCTCGCACAGGATACATGCGATTCTACAATGCCGCAAACGGACTGCGTGTGACTGAGTTCAGTGATGGAGCCTTTTACAAAGACCCGGACAAGGGAACGCTTTACTTCGGAGGCGTCAACGGATTCGTGGCCATATCTGAGGACATGCCCGTCACCAGCCGTTATGCCCCTCCCGTCATGCTGAGGAGTGTGCTGTTCTTCGGCAAGGAGCACAACATGCATGATTATCTGGAAGAACATCAAGGGGCACCGCTGTTGAGGCTGAGTTACAAGAACAATTTCTTCCAACTGAAATTCTCTGCCCTTGACTATCTTGACGGACAGGACTATACCTATGCCTATCGCTTGAAGGAGATAAACCCCCAATGGATAGACAACGGCTCCTCATCCCACATTTCCCTTTCCAATCTCGCTCCCGGACTCTACAGTCTGGAGGTGAAGTACCGCAACAACATTACCGGACGTGAAAGCAGTCCTGCCACCTTCTTCCTGCGCATTGTGCCGCCATGGTATCTCAGCGGCAAGGCCTGTGTGGCATATGCCGTCGTGCTGGCGATGGGTGGTGTGGCCGTGGTGGCGGGTCTGAGGAACCGTTACCGCCGCAGGCAGAGGCTCATGATGGAAAAGATGGACCGCCGGAAGAAGGAGGAGATTTACGAATCGAAGCTGAGGTTTTTCACCAATATCACACATGAGTTCTGCACACCGCTGACTCTCATCTACGGCCCGTGCGAGAAGATATTGCGGTATGCGTGTGCGGACGCCTATGTACGTAAGTATGCCGCTATGGTGAAGAGCAACGCCGAGAAGCTGAACGGCCTTATACTGGAACTCCTGGAGTTCCGCAGGCTGGAGACCGGAAACAGAAAGCTTAATGTGAGGCGTGTGCCCATATCGCGCAAGATGGAGGAGATGACAGAAGCTTTCAACGAGCTGGCCGAAAGCAGGAAAATGGATTATTCGGCAGACATAGAGCAGGGGATAGAGTGGGGCACGGATATGGACTGTTTCGGGAAGATTGTCACCAACCTGCTGTCCAACAGCTTCAAGTACACTCCCGACGGAGGGAGCATCCGCGTGGTGCTGAAGCGTGAGGAAGATGTGCTCTGCCTGAGAGTGAGCAATACGGGACAAGGCATATCAAAGGAGGGCATAGAACGGATATTCGACCGCTACATGGTGCTTGATTCCTTTGATATGAACGACAGCAAGGGAGCACGTACCGGACTGGGGCTGGCCATATGCAAGAGCATGGCCGACTTGTTGGGAGGAGAGATTGCCGTGAGAAGCGTGCCCGGAATGCAGACGGTGTTCACCGTCTGCATTCCCAATCTTACATCCGGAGCGGATGCCGCACTGCCGGCGGAAGAGATGTCCGGAGAAGAGGTCTGTACCACGCCATGGCCTTATGCCGCTGTAGTGCCGGAAACCGTTCCGCAGGCGGAAAAGGAGGAGTACGACGAGGATAAACCATACCTTCTAATTGTGGACGACGACCCTTCCATGTTGTGGTTTGTGTCGGACATTTTTAAGGATAAGTACAATGTGCGTGCGTTCGGCACGGCGGACGAGGCGGCAGATTGCATGCGCGTAAGGCTTCCGGATTTGGTCATATCCGATGTGATGATGCCCGGCACAGATGGTCTGACGTTTGCCCGGAAGATGAAATCCGACAGGAGGTTTGCCCACATCCCCCTTGTGCTGCTCTCCGCGCTCGGCTGTGAGGACGACAAGGTGCGCGGACTGGATGCCGGAGCCGATGCTTACGTCACCAAGCCTTTCAGCGTGGAGTATTTGGAACGGGTGGCAGACAGTGCCTTGCGCCGTTCGGCCGAACTGAAGGCTTATTTCAAGTCCATGAAAGGCGCGTTGTCGCTTGATGACGCCAAAGAGATGATTCCGGAAGAGCGCGAGTTCCTTGACAGGCTGATGGAGACACTGGAAAGCAACCTTTCACGTTCTGACCTGTCCGTTGACAGGTTGGCAGAAGCCATGGGATGTAGCGCGAGGCAGCTTTACCGCAAACTGAAGGCCGTGACAGACCGTTCGCCTTCAGACATCATAAAAGACTACCGCATAGTATCGGCCGGAAAACTGCTTCTTGCCGAGAAGCTTTCGGTGGACGAGGTGATGTCACGCACGGGATTCATCAACCGGGGCACCTTCTACAAGCTTTTCACCCAGCGTTTCGGCATGTCGCCCAGGCAGTACAGGGAACAGGGAGCGGCTCCCGTCCCTGCTCCGGAGACGGATGCGGACACTGCCGTCTGACATCTCGCCCTGCCGTGTCCTGTATTTTGGGATGGTGCTCACAGCTTTTCCCCGAAAGCCAAGTCGCCCGCATCGCCCAGACCGGGCACAATGTAGTAGCGTTCGTCCAGTCCGGGGTCTATGGTGGCGCACCACAGCGTCACGTTGTCATCAGGAAACAGCTTTTCCAGATGCTCCACACCCTGACGGCTTGCTATGACACAGGCTATGAGCAGTCTCTTCGGCCTGCCTTTGGTCAGGAAGGCTTGCCATGCCAGCTCCATGCTTTCGCCCGTGGCCAGCATGGGGTCTACCAGCATCACCGTCTTCTGTGTCAGGTCGGGGGTGGCTATGTATTCTATATGCACGTCCAGGTCGCGGCATTCCTTGTCCTTATAGAACCTGTAGGCCGACACGAAGGCGTTGCCGGCACGGTCGAACACATTCAGGAAGCCTTGATGCAAGGGCAGTCCGGCGCGGAACACGGTGGCTATCACCAAGTCGTCGGCCGGTACGCTGGCCTTGGCTGTGCCCAGCGGAGTCTGTATCTTCCGTGTGGTGTAGTCCAGCGTCTTGCTCATCTCATAGGCCATCAGCTCACCTATGCGCTCCACGTTACGGCGGAAGCGCATGCGGTCTGTCTGTATGTTCACGTCACGCAGTTCGGCCACATATTGGTTTATTACCGAATTGGTTTCTGCAAAATTTACGGTTTTCATAATCGTGCGGTTGACATTTAAGAATGATACAAAAGTAAGGTTTTCTTCGGAGAAAAACAAGCCTGCGCATGCCTGTCCGCATACGGCGGAGGAGGGGGACGGAATGGCGTCCCGGGTACGGACCCATACACAGCCCGGTGCGGACCCAATTGCAGGAAGCTGCGGAACCGTCCGCACCATGCTGTGAATCCGTTCACAGGAGGCTGCGGAACCGTTCGCACCAATATGCTGTAATACAGGGTGATAGCGGATGATATGCGTTCCATCGTCTTCCTATATAAGGAAAAGGTGTGGAGAAAAGCCATCATTCGGGAGGAAACGGGTACACTGTACAGGTAAAATGCCTAACTTTGTATAGGCTCTGAATGATATTGAAGACTATGGATTACATTTACAATGCGTCCGATATGGACAGCCTGGCCATGCGGCTGGGGTTTCTGCCTTTCTTCCGGTGCGGTGTGCCCACCCTTTCCATAGAGGAGCATACGGCTCCCGGACTGTGGTTCTCCGATGAGGAAGAAGGCCCTTGGGAGTGGAAAGGTCCTGTGATACGCGAGGGACACTGTGCCTACGGGAAGCTGTTTGACAGGAAAGCCGGATACGTCAGCCTGGAGTGGCTTCCCCATATGCTGAACTACCGCCATTCCCTGCACTATGCCAAGGACGAGGATACGGCCGAGCTGGACGATGTGGTGCTGCAGGCCATATGGTCCGAAGGGAGTGCCACGGTGAATGAGTTGCGCCGTATGTTGGGGTTTCTGAAGGGCAGGGGACGCCGTCGTGCCACCGACTGTGTGGACAGCATGCCCGAGGCGGGCAAGGTGTCGCTGGAGCCTATATTGGTCAGGCTTATGATGGGCGGGCGTGTGGTGATAGCCGATTTTGAGTATAATGTGGACCGTTACGGCCGTCCTTATGGCTGGGGTGTGGCACGCTACACTACGCCGGAAGCACTTTACGGCAAGATGGATGCCGGATGTACGCCCGAGGAATCGCGCAGGAAGATGACGGACCATCTGTGCGGCCTGTTTCCCGAAGTGTCCGAGAGTGTTATAGGCCGTCTCATAGGGTAGTGTCCCTATACCTTTCTGGCTTTCACCAGAACTTTGCTGCCGTCGGCCAGTGTGGTGGCAAAGAGATAGGTGTCGCCCCCGTCGCGCAGCTTGAGTCTCCGCCTGAGGCTTTCGGCCGGTTCCGGAAAATTGCGTACGGCCACGTTGGCCCGGTCTGTGTCCTCCAGCAGTCCTTTCAGCTGTTTTTTGCCGAATCCCGTATGGCCTGTGACCTGGAAAATGCGTCCGGGGAAGTCTTCCGCCAGTCTGTCCGAGGTGTAGAGGTGGCTGTTAGGGTGCAGCTTGTCCACTCCGTATCTTTCTGCCGTGCACCGGAACGCTCCGGCCTTGAGCAGGGTGGCGTAAGGTTCATACAGGTATCTGCCTATGTCTGTCGTGTAGTGGCATGCGGCCTGCTGTTCCTCTCTCCGGGTGAAGGTGAAGGTTTGCGTCTCTCCCGTGTCCGGCAGTCCGGCGGTGAGGTTGGCACAGGTCACAGGCACATCTTGCGCTTCTGTCCCGGTTTCACGGGCCAGAAGCAGCAGCAGTTCCTTGCATTCGTTCTGCATGGCCACCACATGCGCTTGCTCCACGTGGAGCAATTCGCTCATGGCCTGCGACAGGTCCAGCATGGGCGAGAGCTTCACCAGTATTTTCCTTCCTTTTTCCAGCAGCAGGGGTTCCAGAGCCGATGCGTCGGGCTCGCATTGTGATATGGATACGGTCTTGCTTCCGTGGCTGTCCCTTCGGGCCGGATCCAGGAATATCCAGTCGCAGGGTTGCATGTGCTTCAGATAGTCGGTGGCATCCCCACAGTGCACCTTTGCGTGGGACAGTCCCAGAAGGGCGAAATTGTGTGCCGCCACCCTGCACAGCATTTCCTGTCGTTCCACATAGTAGGCTTCGGCAAATGCGGGAGCCATGAAGGCGAAGTCCACTCCGAATCCTCCCGTCAGGTCGGTCAGTCGTGCGCCTTCCTTCCTGTCCTTTTCCATGATTTGTGCCTTGTATCTGGCCGTAGGTTCCGACGAGCACTGTTCCATGGACAGATGGGGAGGATAGACTATGCCTTCCTTTTCAGCCCATGAGGGCAGTTTGTGCCGTGCGGTCTGCCATCCGGTTATTTGTGTCAGTGCGGCGTGCAGGTCCGTTCCTTCCGTTCCATATTGTGCCAGTGCCAGTCGGCGTACGTCGTCCAGCCGGTGCTTCCGTATGAAGTCCCGGGTGGCGGGGGAGAGCAGGTCGGGTTCTGTTGTATTGAAGTCTGTATGAGTCATTCTGTGGGCAGGTATGGGTTGTTTGCGGGTGTCTTACCTTTTCGTGAGGGCATGTCCGTGGTGTGCGGGTTTTCAGTCAGGGGCAAAGATAAGAGATAGTTTTTTTGTTTTCGATTTCCCGACTTGCGCTTTACACTCTTTAACGCGCGACAGTCTCTTCCGTTCCGTCCGTCGGAGAGCTTGTGCGGACAGATGGCCTGCATTTGACTTTTCCATGCGGAGAGGGAATGGCGCTTTATGGGGACGACAGTCTTTTCCGCTTGCGTCCTGACGGCGGAAGGAAAGGGTCGGAATGCAGGTAAAAAGAAAGCAGAATGCTCATGGTTGTGGCATTCTGCTTTCCGGTTTTCAGGGGATGCGGATGCTGGGATGCCGTATCCGTATCATTGTCCGGCCACTTCCTTCATCAGTTCCTCCACGGCTGCTTTCAGCTGGGTGTCCTCGCCTTTCACAATGGTTTCGGGCGGGTTCAGTATGTATATGTCTGGTTCCAGCTGGGTGTTTTCCAGATACGAGCCGTCGGGCAGGCGGTAGCCTATGATGGGTATGCCGAACACCAGCGAGGGGTCTTGTAGTGTCTCCCACGACACGCTGGTCATGGTGCCCGGTACCGGGGCGCCCACCAGCTTGCCCAGCTTCCGGTGTTTGTACACCCATGGAGTACCGTGGGCGTTGGAGTAGTTGGCCTCGCACTGCACCATGATGCTGGGCTTGTTCCAGCGTCGGCTGGGCATGTCGCAGGTCTCGCGTCCGCGCGACACTTGTGTGAGGTATTTTTCTCCGCTGAACAGCACTTCCACGTCTTCGTGCAGTCGTCCTCCTCCGTTGAAGCGGGTGTCTATCACGATGCCCTTGCACTTGTTGTATTTTCCCAGTATGTCCGAATAGATGTTGCGGAAACTGCCGTCGTCCATGGACTCCAGGTGCACGTAGCCCAACTGTCCGCCCGACCATCGTTCCACATCGGCCGCACGCTGTTTCACCCACCGGCGGTAGAGCAGTGCGTTCTGTGCGCCTGTGCTTATGGGTTCCACCACTTCGTCCCAGCGTTGTCCGTCGGCGGGATTGTAGAAGGAGCAGAGCACCTTTCGTCCGGTCTTTCCGTTGAGTGCCAGGCTGATGTCAGTCTTCCGGTCAAGCGGTGTGCCGTCTATCTTCTCAAGTATCACGCCGGCCTTTACTTTGGAGCCGTCGCGGTCGAAGGGCGATTTCTCTATCACCTCGTCTATCAGCATGCCGTCTCCCCGGTGTGTCCAGCTGAAGAGCAGTCCCAGCGCGGCGGTTCGGTCGCCCCCGTTGGAGGCGTAGTAGCGTCCGCCGGTGTGCGACACGTTCAGTTCGCCCAGCCACTCGCTGAGCAGTTCGGCAAAGTCGTAGTTATTGTTTATGTGCGGCAGGAAGCGGCGGTAGTGTGCCGACAGCTGTTCCCAGTCTGTGCCGTGCAGGTCTGTGCGGTAGAATTTTTCCTTTTCCTGCCTGTACACGTGTTCGAACATATAGGCGCGTTCTTCCTCAGGGTCCATGGTGACTTCGGCCCAGTAGCTTATGCCTTCCAGGTTGCCCGAGGGCAGGGACATCTTCTGCATGGAACGTCCGCTGAGCACAAACAGGGTCTTTCCGTCCTTGTCTGTGGAGAGCGAGGCCCATCCGGCGTTCATCTTCTTCAGCAGGCTGGTGCTGTGCTTGCGCAGGTCCATTTTCCAGAGGTCGTATCCTCCCTCGAAGGCGGCCATGTAGTACAGTGTTTCCCCATCGTCGGACACCAGAGCGTCGCCCAGATTCGAGGAGTTCGGAGTGAGGCGCACGATGCGGTCTTCCAGTCCGTCCAGTTCCACGCGTATGGTCTTGTCTTCGTCTTTATCCTTGTCTTTCTTGTCGTCCTTGTCTTCTTCGTCTTTCTTTTTGTCTTTCTCTCCGTCTTCCTTCTCTTTCTTTTTGGCGGCTTCTTTTTCCTTCTTGCTCAGCTCGAAGTCCTCTTTGCTGAGTCGGAACTTGTCATAGGCTTCCTGATTGAGGAACACGGCCATGACGTCTTCCAGCGAGCCCCATGAGGCGTGGCTTCTCATGCCGTAGCGTTCGGAGCAGAACAGTATGGCGTTTCCGTCCATTGACCAGCGTGCCAGCCGGCTGGCGTATCCGCTGTTGGTCAGGTTCACCACCTGACCTTTGCCGTCGGCGCTCACCAGTCCGATGTCGGTGTACGGGTCGTGTCCGTTGCCGATGAATTCCAGCGCGAACCATTTGCCGTCGGGCGACCACTGGTAGCCGAAGCTGCCGTCGGACACGAACCAGCACGAACCGTCTGTAATCTGGCGCACTTTCTTGCTTTCCAGATTCACCACCATGAGTCTTGTCCGGTCTTCGATGAAGGCCAGTTCCTTGCCGTCGGGCGAGAATTGCGGGTTGGTGCGTTCCACATTCTTGGAAGGGAGCAGGGGCTCTTCGTCAATGAGTGTGGCGTTGGGGAAGTTCAGGTCTTCCTCACGGGCTATCTTGGCCAGAAACAGTTGCCAGTTGCCGTCGCGTTCGGCCGTATAGGCCAGGGTGCGGTTGTCGGGGGCAAAGCATACGTCGTCTTCGGCCTGGGCGGTGGAGGTGATGCGTTTGGTGGTGCCGTATTCCACGGAGGTCACGAACACTTCACCCCGTACTACGAATGCCACCTGTTCGCCGTCGGGCGACACTTGGGCCGATGAGGCTCCCGAACTGTAGTACAGACGCATGGGCTGTTCCGCCTCGTCGCGTGTCAGGTTCACGCTGACTTTGGATGGTTTACCTCCATCCAGGCTTTGGGTGTAAAGCTCTCCGTCGTAAGTGTAGCACAGCTTGCCTCCTCCAGCCGACAGGAAACGCACGGGATGCGTTTTGAAGCGGGTCAGCGCTTTGGCTTCGGAAGGCGAGCCGACGGGGGCGGCATAGACGTTGAAGCTGCCTCCGTTTCGTTCGCTCAGGAAGTAGAACGTCTTTCCGTCGGCCGACACCACGGGATTCCGGTCTTCGCCGGGGCGGTCGGTCAGGTTGGTGTGATGTCCGGTGGCGACGTCGTACAGCCATATGTCGCGTGTGACAGACGAGGTGTGGTGCTTGCGCCATTTGTCTTCAAATCCTTTGTTGTCCTGATAGAGGAACGAGCCTCCGCTTCCGGGCAGGAAGCTGACGGCTTCGGCCGGGGTGGCCAGCACCTGTTCCGTGCGTCCTCCTTCCACAGGCACGGCATACAGCTCGTTCATGGCCGAGGTAGGGAACAGGGCACTCTGTGCGGGGTCTTGCAGTGCGGCGCAGAACAGCACCTTGCCGCCGTCGGGCGAGAAGGCTACGGGAGTCTCGGCATTGGAGTTGAACGTGAGCCTTCGGGCCTCGCCGCCTTGGGCGGACATGAGGTAGACATCGAACTGTCCGGCTCTGTCGCTGGCAAAAGCGATGGATTTTCCGTCGGGCGACCATACGGGAGCCGTGTCATAGGCACTGACCGAGGTCAGCCTTACAGCGTCTCCGCCTTGGGCGTCTACGCTATATATGTCTCCTTTGTAACAGAAAGCTATCTGCTGTCCGTCGGGTGAGATGCTTGCGTAGCGTATCCACAGAGGGGTGTCGGCATGGGCGGCCGATGCGATGGCCGCACTCATGGACAGGCTAATCAGTAGTTTTTTCATATAGATGGAGTACTTTAAAGTGTGAATGATAGAACAAAGGTAATCTTTTCTTCGGATAACGCCATGTTTCCGGGTTTGTAAAGGAAGTCTTCTGGCTTCGGCCTCTTGCTTTTTTGCGTAGGAGTGTTCATTTCAGCGTGAACGCCCTTATCACGAACCACAGATGGTGGATAATGGTGCTTGGCAGCCCGTAGTGGTGCGTCATGATGCGGAAGCGTTCGCGCAGCGAAGCCTTGTGGTTGCGTGTGGTCATGCCTTCGTCCAGATAGTCAATGAGGGTAAGATGGGTATGGTGGAACGTGGCGGCCTTTTTCATAATGCGTATGCACCAGTCGAAATCGGCGGAGAAACGGTAGCGTAGGTCATAGGGAACGGCCAGAATCCGTCTGGGCATGAAAGCCTGATGACACACCAGCATGCCCTGCCTGAAGCTTTTCCAGTTCAGGTTTTCGGGAGCCGACAGCCTTCGCATACGCACGAAGTGGCCTTCGCTGTCCACCAGTTCGGTTTCTCCGTAAATCACATCGGGCAGTCCGGCACATTCGTGCAGGGAGTGCGCCACCCTTTGCAGCGTGTCGTCTTCGTGGAAGCTGTCCCCGGCATTGAGGAAGCAGAGGTAGTCGCCGGTGGCCATGGCCATGCCCTTGTTCATGGCGTCGTACAGCCCTTTGTCGGGTTCGCTCACCACGCGGGATATGCGGTCTCTGTAGCGGTTGACTATGGCCAGGGTGCGGTCTGTCGACGCCCCGTCAATGATGATGTATTCCACATGGTGGTATGTCTGCGAGATGACACTCTGTATGGTGTCTTCAATGACGGCTTCGGCATTGTAGCAGACGGTTATTACGCTGAAGCTCGGCACGAGATGGCTATGCATTCTTTCCGGTCACTTTATTGTAGAGGTCTATGAACTTTTTGGCGATGACGTGTTCCGAGTAGTGTGTCACCGCTTTGCGCGAGGCTTCCTCGCACAAGCTTTGGTATCCGGGGTCTGTCAGTGTCCAGTACATGCCGTTGGCGAAGTCCTCAGCCGACTGGTATCGGGCCACGTATCCGTTGTGCAGATGGTCTATCATTTCGGGTATTCCCCCCACGTTGAATCCCACGCATGGGGTTCCGCAGGCCATGGCTTCCATTATGGTGTTGGGCAGGTTGTCCTCCAGCGATGGGGTGACGTATATGTCTACGGCGTTGTATATGTCTACCAGCTTGTGTTCGTTGGTCACGAAGTCCAGCGCGAACACCTTGAACGGCAGCATGTCGGCCAGCTGTTCCGACTGGTTTCCGAAGGCCACTATGCCCAGTTTTTCTTTCAGTTCGGGATGTTTTCCGGCCAGCAGCCTGCACGATTCCACCAGATACTTCACCCCTTTGCGCGGGTCTGTGATTTTCACGGAGCCGAAGAGCACCAGCCTCATGTCCTCCGGCAGTCCGCATTTCTGCCTTGCGGCCATCTTGTCGTGCGGCTTGAAGAGGTTGGTGTTTATGGCGTTAGGTATGCTCATGATGGTCTGTCCCTTGAGTAGCATGCTGTTCCTGGCCTGTCTTTCCAGCCATTGGCTGCATGCCACGAAGGTGATGTGGTGTCCTTCGTAGGCTTTCCGTTTTTGTGCGAAGACCCTTGCCGAGAGGTCGTCCTTGCCTCCTCCTCCGTAGATGAACGGGCAGTGGTGGCACTGCTGCCGGTAGCGTTCGCACTGTCCGGCATAATGGCATATGCCGGTGAACGGCCACATGTCGTGCATGGTCCATACCACGGGTTTTCCGGAAGCGAATATCTTGTTGAGGTTGTTCAGTGAGAGCATTCCCTGGTTAATCCAGTGCAGGTGGATGACGTCGGCCTGCTGGAATTCGGGCAGTGAGGTGATGTCTGTTCCTGTATTGGCGATGTCTACGGCAAACAGGTGGTTCTTCTTGAACCGGTTGGCACTCCATATGCACACTCGTTCCCATACGAATTTCCATACCAGCGTCCAGTTATGTTCCAGTGCCACTACGGTGATTTGGTCTGTCTGCTTGTCGCGTACCAGCATTTTGGCCTTTATGCCGTTGTTCTTCAGTGCTTCCATCAGTCTTCCGCATGCTATGGCCGCTCCGCCCATGCGTTCTGATGTGTTGATTAACAGTACTCTCATCTCGTCGGTGTTGGATGTTTTTTGTGCAAAGGTACGTTTTTTTCCCCGAATCTGTTTACAGGTGTCTGTCCATTTTGAGCCACTTCCTCACGCGGTTGGCTATGGCGCGTCCTATCAGCCGGAAGTTTCCGTAGCGCAGGTTGAGCAGGAGTTCTTCGAACGACCGTCCTATCTTTATCCACGGGTGCCTCCATCCCATGATGCGGTACACGCTTTCCTTGTATGCGGTGTTCTCTATGACGTGTCTCGGATGGTTGAGGGGGAACTGCACCTCGTACCTGTCCATGGTGAATATGCGCCGGTATCCGTGGGGCATGGTGTGTAGCGAGCCGGTGAAGTGTGTGGAGTCGGCCATGGCTCCCAGGTTGTTTATCATGTTGCAGGTGGGTACAATGCTCAGTCCGGAGCCGAACAGGATGGCCGAGTGGAATATGGTCTCGTAGTAGGCTTTCCCGTTTTGCTTGTGCCGCTTGCACATGTAGACAAAGTCTTTCCTGTACTTTCTGGCGCTGATGAGGTTGGTCAGCAGGCGCATGTCCTCGGCGTTGTCCAGGAAGCTGTAATGCTCGTCCCACTGGTCTATGACCCGTTTCCAGCTGGCCCATCCCCATATGGAGAAGGTGGATGCAAAGAAGTAGTCGGACGAGATGCCGGGTGTTATCTCCTCGTTGTTGAATCCGGCAATCATGCTGATGCGGGTGTCATTCTCATACTTGTCCAGCAGTTCCTTGCAGAATCTGAAAAACGACACAGCGGGCACGTCGTCGTCTTCCAGCACCACACATTTGTCCGACAGTGAGAATGCCCACTTCTGCGCCATGTATTCCGAAGGGTCGCATCCGTAGTTGCGTGTCTGGTAGTTGCGGCGCACGTCGCATTCCCAGTCCACGTCTTCCACTATGCGGCGGCAGGCTTCCAGTCCGGGCAGGTCGCGTTCGCCGCGCGGGCCGTCCTGATAGAGGTAGAGGCGTGACGGGCGTGCCTTCTTCACTTGTGCGAAGACTTTGGACAACGGTTCGGGCCGGTTGAAAAACAGGATGAGTACGGATACGTTGACTAAAGCAGGTTTCATATGGTTCGGTATGCTGATGGTTGTTCTGTGGAAGTGGTGTCAAAGGACAGCTGTTCGGGATGGTGTCCTGCCACCTGCCGCTGTTCCTCTTCGTCGAAGCGGTGCAGCCTGGGGTAGTTCCGTCTCAGGAAAGTCTCGAGCGAGGCGGGAGCTTTTACTGACAAGGGGCCGAACTTTACGGTCTGCAGGTGTTTCAGTTCGTCGGTCAGGATGTAGTCGGTGGTGGTCACTATGTTCGACCAGTAGCGGGTGTCCCGTTTGTTGAAGGCGGTCTGTGCCGCCACCATCATCCGGTATATGCGGTGCTTGGAGAAGCAGGTGTCCACCAGTCTGTTCAGCAGGCAGGGGAGCGGTCCGCGCGAGGTGGGGGTGTCTGTCTGGCAATGTCCGAAGTGTTTCCACAGCCACGTTTCCTTGCCCATGAGGCAACATTTCAGGAAATTCACCAGGCCGCGCTGTGCCTTGTGCAGCATCCGGTTGTGGGGCACGCGGTCGAAGGGCAGTATGTCGATGTATATGCCCTGGTGCATGGGGACGTTGCGGAAAAGCCCTTCGACGAACAGGGTGTTGCGCTTTTTCAGTTTGGCATAATAATAAGGTGTGTGGGGGTCGGTGCCTGTCCACGACAGGAAATAGTCCTTGCCCAGTTCTGCGGGTGCCACTTGCAGGAACCGCTCGTAGTGGGGGCGTGTCATGCCTATGTCCACATCGTCGTCCCAGGGCAGTATGGCTTGGTCGTAGAGTGCGCCTATGGCCGTGCCGCCTATCAGGAAGTAGTCTATCCCATGTTTGTCGCACACACGGGCGGCCTCGCCCAGCAGCTCGTAGAGCACGCTGTGCAGGCGGTTGAGTTCTTGGGGTGTGTAGGGACGTTTCATGGGCGGTCGTTCACTTTCTTCCATATATTTCCACGTCGCCGATGCGGGCTGTTCCGTCGGTTCCCGGATGGGTCACGGTGAGCCGCACGTAGCGTGCCTTTACGGGGCTGATGTCTGTGTCGGTCACGCTGCAGGCATTGGCGGTCTGACAGTCGGCTGTGGTCCAGTGGCGTCCGTCGCTGCTGGTGTCCAGGCGGAAATTGCGTGTGTTCAGTCTGCAGTCCATGCCTGCGGCTCCGGCGTGACGCACCACATAGCGGCTTATGAGGTATTCTTCCTTCAGGTCGAACTGTATCCAGCTATTGTCCTCTTGTCCTTCCGATATCCATTGGTGCCCTTCCGACGCGGTTCCGTCGGCGGCATATCCGGGCTTGGTGGAGGTGCGGCTTGAGGTGATTCTCACGTCTGCCGCCAGGGTGAGGTTATGGTCCATGCCATGGGCTTCGTTATAGAGGTTGAAGAAGTGGTCGGCCCGGCATATCACTATGTTGCCCGGCGAGAGCTGCTCCAGCCTTTCCTTGAGCCGCACAATCTGGTCGGGTCCCAGGTTCCACGACTTTCCTTGTGCCGCGAGGAAGAGCGGGTGTGTGCCGTCGAACCGTGCTATGGTGTCTTGCCAGAAGTCATAGATGGTATTCACGTCTTCCACGTAGCAGGGCAGGTTGGGCACCACAGGCAGCCGGTCGCGTGCCGTGAAGGGGCGCAGCTTGTAGCTGTGGCGTTCCCAGTCCTGCAGTGTCAGTCCGTAGAGGTTTCTGCAGTGGTCTGCGTAGGTTTCCGCCAGGGTGGTGTCCACTTCGTCCCAGATGGTGATTACGCGCAGTCCCGTCTTTTCCAGATACCGTGAGGTGAGGCGTGCGTAGGGTTCGAAGGCTGCGCGTCCTGTGGCGTTCCACACGTAGTTGTGCGCGTCGTACATCATGGCATAGCCCATGCCTGAAGGGCCGGATACGAAGCAGTCGTTGGGTGTGGCCGTGCGGTAGTAGTGGTTCATCAGTCCCGGCCCTATGTCGGCCAGCGCGGGGCTTATGGTCCAGTTCAGGGGGATGATGCCCCGGTTCTTCTGGTCCCACAGGCGCGACATGGCGTGTTGGCAGTACTGCACGTTGTCGCCGTCGCTCAGGAATATGGCCAGGTAGACTTTGTTCTCCAGCCGTGGCTTTTTGGGCACGGCGGGCGGGTTGGTCTGGTGGGACATGCCGGCATATACGGTGGCGTTCTCGTAAAAGTCCGAGGGAATGGTGGACAACCCGTATTCCGTAGCGACGCCTATGCCGGCCCTTTCTTCGGGCCACCATCCGGTGACTACGCTTTCTCCGGCTTCCATCTGTTGCAGGAACTTCCTGACTACGGTGTTTTCGGGACTTTTCCTCGGGTCAAGCCAGATGATGGCCGCTCCGGCGGCCACGCCCAGGTCGCGCACGTAGCCCATGTCGGGATTGAGGCTTACCAGCAGGCGTTTGCTGCACAGCGGCCAGTAGTGGTCATAGAGGTATTGGTATATTTCTGTGGGCTTGTCGTAGGGCAGCCCACTCAGGTCGTCCACCACCTCGAAGTGCATGCCAGCCTGTTCCAGTGCCTGCCGTTCGGCCTGTGTCACGGGCAGCGCGCCTTTCAGTCCGGCTACGGTGCTAGCCAGATTTTTGTAGTGTCTGCTCCGTTCCGTGCTGTAGAGCACCACTCCCGTCACCTCGTCCTTGTATTTCCTTACCAGCTCCCAGCGTTTGTCGGCCGGCCATTCGTCTATCTCCAGTCCCAGCAGTCCGGGCCATTTGTACTTCCCTTCCTGTTCGGGCTCGAAGAGGAAGATTCGCGGCTTTGTCCTGTTCACCACTCCCTGCAGGGCCGAGAACAGGGTGCGCTCTGTGTCGGTCAGGTTTTTGTCGGCCACGTACAGTCCGTCCAGTACCGTGTCCGGGCAGGCCATGTGGGGCAGTGCCTGTCCTTGGGGCCAGTTCATGCCTTCCTGTGGTGTGGCGCATTCTTCCCATGGGGTGAAGCGGTTCTCTCCGGTCTGGGCTCCGGCCGTGTCCGGCCATGCCAGCAGGGCCATGCCGCAGCACAGCGAGGCGATGGCGTGGCGTGCCTGTATAAGTCTGTTCATTGTTTTCTGTATCTTTGGATTGATGGGACAAATGTAGGGAAAATGGGCTGAAAGGGCAAGTCGGATACTGAAAAGTCTGCATAAAAAAGATGGCGTGTGCCGTGCGGCGTTCTTGTTTCATCCGTATCCGTTTGCGGGTGGCTGGCAATAATCTGCGGTTTTCCTGTTTTTGCTGTCATAAAGATGCTTAAACGCCTTTTCCGCTTACCGGCTCTTTTTCAAAAAATGCCGGGAAAACAGGCTTTGTACAGATAAATTCCTTTATATATATTAAAATATGGCGTATGTAAGCTTATAATGTTTCTTTATGTTAATGAAAAGCGGACGGAAAGCCTGTTTCCGCCGCGCTGGCAATCCTTTTCCTGCCGACTGGCGACCTGTCATCAGCCGGCGGATGACCTGTAAGCAGTTTCCCGATGACAGGTTGTCCGTCTTTTCCCGAGAAAAAACGGGCTTTCGGACAGTATTTTCTGCGCTTTCCGGCAGTCTGTGAAATGTTAAATTTTGGCTTATTGTACTATGATACAGCTATTTATACCAAAAAATCCTGCGCTCTTTTCCACCGGGTCTCCACTTGGCCGGAAATACACGATTCTCCGTGTTAAAGGAATGCAAAGTGTCATTCTGACCATTCGCCCTCCGCTGTGGCATGATGCGTGCCGGAGGACGGGGAAAACGGAGAAAAAGCGCATTTTCGCCTGTTTTTGGCACAATATTGTTATATTTTGGTCTTATTCTTATAGTTTTGAATCCTATAAAGGGGGTATATTTGTAACCGTGAATGTCACACGTCACAAACAAAACTATTTTTATTAATACTTCCTAAAAACAACAAGCTTATGAAAAACAAGTCTTGGATTCTGCTGGCCGCGTTGCTTGCCAACAGTGTGGCGCTTTCCGCACAATGGAAGCCGGCTGGAGACCGTATCAAAACCGACTGGGCTGAAAAGATTGACGTGAACAACGTCTTGCCCGAGTATCCCCGACCCATCATGGAACGTGAGGACTGGATGAACCTGAACGGACTGTGGAACTACTCCATAGCTGCCAAAGGAGCCGCCACGCCCCAGACGTTCGAGGGCGAGATTCTGGTGCCCTTTGCCGTGGAGTCGAGCCTGTCCGGCGTAGGCAAGAGGCTGGGCGAGAACAACGAGCTGTGGTACCAGCGTCAGTTCACCGTGCCTTCATCGTGGCGCAGCAAGCGCGTGCTGCTGCACTTCGGTGCCGTGGACTGGAAGACCGACGTATGGGTGAACGATGTGAAGGTGGGCACGCATACAGGAGGGTTCACTCCCTTCTCCTTCGACGTGACAGCCGCCCTGAAGAAAGGTGAGAACACGCTGACCGTAAAAGTGTGGGATCCTACAGACCGTGGCCCCCAACCTCGCGGAAAACAGGTGAACAAGCCTGAAGGCATATGGTACACGCCCGTAAGCGGCATATGGCAGACTGTATGGCTGGAGCCGGTGGCACAGAATTACATCATCGGCCTGAAGACCACCCCCGACATTGACCAGCACAAGCTGACGCTGGAGGTAGGTTCGAACGACTGTTCGGCCATAGACATGGTGGAGGTGAAGGTTATGGACGGCGCCACACAGGTGGCCGCCGCATCGGCCCTGCCCGGAGTTCCTGTGGAAGTGGAGATGCCCGCCGACGCCAAACTGTGGTCGCCCGAATCGCCTTTCCTCTATGACCTGGAAGTGAGCATCTGTGCCGGTGGGAAAGTGGTGGACAAGGTGAAGAGCTACGCCGCCATGCGCAAGTTCTCTACCGGGCGAGACAAGAACGGCATCGTGCGCCTGCAGCTGAACAACAAGCCCATTTTCCAGTTTGGCCCGCTGGACCAGGGATGGTGGCCCGACGGACTCTATACGGCTCCCACGGACGAGGCGCTGAAGTACGACATCCAGAAGACCAAGGACTTTGGTTACAACATGATACGCAAGCACATCAAAGTGGAGCCTGCACGTTGGTACACCTACTGCGACCAGATGGGCATTATCGTATGGCAGGACATGCCCAGTGGCGACAGCAGCCCCGAATGGCAGAGCCGCCAGTACTTCAACGGTGTGGAGAAGGTACGTTCGGCTGAGTCCGAAGCCCACTACCGCAAGGAGTGGAAGGAGATTATAGACTGTCTCTACTCTTATGCCTGCGTGGGCGTATGGGTTCCCTTCAACGAGGCTTGGGGACAGTTCAAGACGCCGGAAATCGTGGAATGGACCAAACAGTATGACCCCACGCGTCCGGTAAATCCCGCCAGCGGCGGAAACCACTACTTGTGCGGTGACATTCTGGACCTGCACCACTATCCGCATCCCAACCTCTTCATGTACGACGGCAACCGCGCCACTGTGCTGGGCGAGTTCGGAGGCATAGGTCTGGCGCTGGAAGGCCACTTGTGGGAGAACAACCGCAACTGGGGCTACGTGCAGTTCAAGAACTCCAAGGAAGCCACCGATGAGTATGTGAAGTATGCCGAAATGCTGAAGAAGCTCATCAAGACCGGATTCTCCGCTGCCGTATACACGCAGACCACCGACGTGGAAGTGGAGGTGAACGGACTGATGACCTATGACCGCAAAGTCATCAAGCTGGACGAGAAACGCCTGCACAAGGTGAACCAGGAAATCTGTCACTCGCTGGACGACGCCCAATAAGGGATATTGCCATGGGCCTGTCCCGCTGACCGGACATAGCACATCCCTGCCACGGAAACCATTGTTCCCCGGCAGGGAGGTGTATTTGTATTGCGTGGAACGGAAAGTGGGAAGTACGTTTGTATTTTGTCGCCTATAAACTTACTTTTGCACAGGCAAACAAACATTAGGTTCTACACAAATATATCATGAGTGTGAAGAAGATAGCAGGGATATGTTGCGTGCTGTTCCTCGTGCAGGGCTTGTGCGCGGTTGCTCCGGCCATGTCCCGCTGCGGCACGGAGACCGGCAGGCCGGCAAGCGGTGGCGATTCGTTGCAGGCCAAGGTGACGCATATGTTGGGCTTTGTCCTGAAGCCGGGATACCTCTTTCCTACGGATGAGTTCTTCAAAGGGGCGAACAACGCGCAGAAGCGGATAAACTCCACGTTGTCCGGGCATATAGAATACGGGTTCAGGTTCTCGCCATACACCGAGACGGGAAGGCTCTATCCGCATGCGGTGCAGGGCATAGGCATAGGTTACAACACTTTCTTCTGTCCTTCCGAAATGGGCAATCCGTTGTCTGTTTACGTGTTTCAGACTTCCCGCATAGCAAGCATCACTCCCAGGCTTTCCTTTGACTATGAGTGGAACTTCGGCGCTTCCTTCGGATGGAAGAAGTACGACCGTATGCTGAACCCCCTGAACAGGGTAGTGGGCTCGAAGATAAACGCCTACATCTATCTGGAATTCCTTTTCAACTGGCAGGTAAGCCCCGACACACGTCTCCGTGCGGGGATAGGACTCACACATTACTCCAATGGAAATACACGGTATCCCAATTCCGGAGTGAACGCCATAGGGGCATCCGTAGGCGTGGTACACTTCTTCGGAAAGGATGAGGAATGTGCCTCACCGGCTCCGTATCTGCACCGTCCCGCTTCTTTTAGGCGGTACGTGAGTTATGACCTGGTGGTGTATGGCGCGACAAGGAAGAAGGGAGTGTTTCCGGAGAATAGCAATCCGATGCTTGCACCCGGTTCGTTCGCCATTGTGGGGCTGAATTTCAATCCGCTTTATAACATAGGCCGCTATTTCCGGACCGGGTTGTCGCTGGACATGCAGTACGACGAAAGTGCCAACATAGGCCGGTACATAGCCAACGAGGAAGCTCCGTCTTCGTCCGAAGACCTGCGTTTTTACAGGCCTTCTTTCAGAGAGCAGTTCTCCGTGGGGCTGTCGGTAAGGGCGGAGATTGTGATGCCCATCTTTTCCATCAATTTGGGTGTGGGGAAAAACTTCCTGTGCAAGGGAGCCGACACTGATTCCTTCTATCAGACATTTGTACTGAAGACCAACCTGACAAAGAGCCTGTTCCTGCATACAGGTTATCAGCTTTACCGTTTCAAGGACCCGAACAACCTGATGCTCGGCATAGGTTATCGGTTCAACGCGCGCTGAGTCACCTTGCTGTCAGAGGAAAACGGGTCGTTAGGGTGCAGGCTTTTTCATCAGAAGCCAGGTACCGTCCCTTTTCCTCCGCACGACGGACAAGAGTCATGGCTATGCGAATAGGTCACTTCCCTGCCGCATTCATAGCACCAATAAGTGCCGGTATTGCCATATTTGGGTGTTTTGCTGCCTGGTATCCATCCTTTGCCGTTGCAAAGCGAGCAGGTCTTGCTGCCTACGGTCTGTGGGGTATTACAGTTGTTTGCATTGGGAACGGTGTTAGGTATGTTCATGGTTCCTCCTCCTCTCATGGCTGCTTTTGCTTGCAGAATCTGTGAGGCACCCTTATGTCCCGCATTGGCTGCCATGAACAGCAAGGTGGTATGGAGAATGTCAGTTTCGTTCATGGCTGCTTGCAGATTCATGGTGGCGGCAAGATTCAGGCTAAAGGCCGCTGCATATCCTTCATTGGTAAGTCCTGTATATACATCTTGTGCAAGATTGGCGTACTGGAACAGTAAGTCGGCGTTTTCGGGCTTGTTGTTGCCTATGGCGTTTTTCAACTGTCTGAAAGCCGCCAAGCTGTTGCCGTCTTTTATGCGACGGTGTATGATTGAGGCATCCTGATTGTAATCAAAGTCCTTATCTTGCTTCTCGTCAGGAATGGTTACGTTCCATGCTTTACGCGCTTTGGGTGACAGTTCTACCTGGCAATGGATGTCTGCAACGATGAGCAGCAGAATGAGGGGAATGGCAAATCGTTTCATATGTAAGGATGATTAATGGATGGTCACTACAAAGGTAGGCTGACTCTGTATCATAAACAAACCGCTTTCCGTGGCATTTGTGACTAAATGTCATGGAAAGCGGTTTGTTTATATGAAAGATTTGATTAAGAGCCTGTTTATTTTTTCCTTTTAAGCTTTTATTCAGTCTGTTTCCAGACCTTTTTCCGGTCTCTTTTCCCGTTTCCCTTCGTCACGTAGCTGCTACGTTCCTTATGATGACGGAAAAATATTCTCGGGAAAACATCCCAAAACAGTACTGAGCAAAAATTTAAACAGGCTCTAAACGGATTGCAAAAGACTCAAAGTCCGAAGGCAGCCTTTATCTTCTCCACATAGTCCAGCTTCTCCCAGGTGAACAGCTCCACGGTGACGTCCTTGTCGCCCTCGTAGCGGCTGCGGAAGTGTTTGGTCACGGTGCGCGGCTCGCGTCCCATGTGTCCGTAGGCGGCAGTCTCCAGATAGATGGGGGTGCGCAGTTTCAGGCGGTCTTCTATGGCGCGGGGACGCAGGTCGAAGAGCTTCTCTATCTCGTGGGCTATCTCGCCGTCGGTCATCTGCACGTGGCTGCGTCCGTAGGTGTTGACGTAGATGTTTATGGGTCTGGCCACGCCTATGGCATAGCTTATCTGCACCAGCATTTCGTCGGCCACTCCGGCTGCCACCATGTTCTTGGCTATGTGGCGTGCGGCGTAGGCTGCCGAGCGGTCTACCTTGGAGGGATCTTTGCCCGAGAAGGCTCCGCCGCCGTGCGCGCCCTTTCCGCCGTAGGTGTCTACTATGATTTTTCGTCCCGTCAGTCCCGTGTCGCCGTGAGGTCCGCCTATGACGAACTTGCCCGTAGGATTGACGAAATACTTGATGTCGTCGTTGAACAGGGCCAGTACCTTAGGCTCGTGTATAGAGGCCACGACGCGGGGCATGAGGGTATTGATGACATCGTGACGGATGATGGCCAGCATCTCCTCGTCGGCCTTGAGCTGTGCCTCGCGGGTGTTGTCGGCCGGGCAGATGAAGTCGTCGTGCTGGGTGGACACCACGATGGTGTCAATGCGTGCGGGTGTGCCGTCGTCGGCATATTCTATGGTGACCTGGCTCTTCGAGTCAGGACGCAGGTAGGTCATCTGTTTGCCTTCGCGGCGTATGTCGGCCAGTACCTGTAGGATGCGGTGGGCCAGGTCGAGCGACAGAGGCATGTAGTTTTCCGTCTCGTTGGTGGCGTATCCGAACATCATGCCCTGGTCTCCGGCTCCCTGTTCCATGGGGTCTTCGCGTTCCACGCCACGGTTTATGTCGGGGCTTTGCTCGTGTATGGCGCTCAGCACGCCGCATGAGTTGCTCTCGAACATGTACTCGCCTTTGGTATATCCTATCTTCTCGATGACTTCGCGCGCAATGAGCGGCATGTCCACATAGGCTTTGGTCTTCACTTCGCCGGCCAAAATCACCTGTCCGGTGGTCACCAGTGTCTCGCACGCCACTTTGGCGTCGGGGTCATAAGCCAGCAGTTTGTCAAGCACAGCGTCCGATATTTGGTCGGCCACTTTGTCGGGGTGTCCTTCCGACACCGATTCGGATGTGAATAAGTATCCCATACTTCTTTTTATGAATGGTTGATAATGTATAAAGGAAGAACGGACACGTGGCCGCAGTCTGTGAGTGGGATGGTTGCACCGGCGGAGAGACCGCCCGCCTCGGAAGTGAGGGGAAAAGAATGTGTTTTAGCATTTTTTTCTGTGGTTGCAAGCTACTCAAATCTGTCCACATGTCGTTTTTCGCGGCAAAGATAGACAGTCTTTCCGGTAGTGCGGGTGTGTGATAACACAGATTAACACATTTGCGGCCTTTTCTTCCCCATTTCGGTGCGGACCCAATCACAGCCCGGTGCCATTCCAATGGCAGCTTGCTGTCAACCCAATCACAGCCCGGTGCGGACGGACTCACAGGAAACTGTGAACAGGTCCGCAACAAACTGTTGAAATACAGTATAATACATTGTTTCCGGCAGGATGGTGGCGGGCTCAGTCCAGCCGTATGGCACGTTGGGGCAGCCGCATGACGTCGGGCGGGCAGTCTTCCGGACGGCTTCCCCACGACTTGTTGGGTTCAGGTCCCATATCGAATTCCAGCAGTCCGCCTATGGTCAGGTCGCGGTGGTCGATGTAGTTCTTGGTATAGGGCTTCCCGTTCAGTCGGGCGGCCTGTATGTAGATGTTTTTGTCCGACAGGTTGTTGGCCCGTATGCGCATTTCCTTTTTGCCCGTATGCAGGGTCAGTTCGGGGAACGACGGCGAAGCCAATATATAATAAGGTGTTCCCGGGCATACGGGATAGAATCCCATGGCGGCGAAGAGGTACCAGGCCGACATCTGTCCGGCATCGTCGTTGCCCGACAATCCGCCTGGCGCGTCCTCATACTCGGTCTGCATGATGTGGTGCACGGCCTGCTGTGTCTTCCACGGCTCGCCTGCGTAGTTGAACATGTAGGCCACCTGGTGGCACGGCTCGTTTCCGTGCCAGTAGCGCCGTTGGCTGAACATGGAGTCCAGTTTGGCTACGTAGGCTTCCTTTCCACCCATGAGCCTCATCAGTCCGTAGGGGTCGTGGGGCACATACCAGGTGTAGTGGCATGGTGCTCCCTCGGTGATGAACGATGCGAACCGGAACGGTGCTCCGGCATCAGCCGTGAGGAATGTGCCGTCGGCATGTCGTCCGTTGGCGTATCCTGTGCGGGGATCGATGACGTTGCGGTAGTTCAACGCCCGTTCCATGAGGTTCTTGGCGTCGGTGTCCTTTTCCATCTGCCATGCCATCTGGGCCAGCGCGAAGTCATCGTAGGCATATTCCAGCGTGCGCGACACCTGTTCCTTGGTGTGGAACGCGTCAGGCACCCCGTCTTCCAGCGGGATGTATCCGTACTTCAGGTAAGAGTCCATGGCCCGCCTGCCCATCCCGTCGCGGTATTCCTGTCTGTCTGCAGGCTGTTCGAAGGCGTTCCGCCTCATCCCTTCATAGGCTTTCTCCAGGTCGAATCCGCGTATGCCCTTGATGTAGGCGTCGGCCAGGACCGACAGACAATGGTCGCCTATCATGGCGGCAGTGTAGCTGTTCCAGCAGGGGAATATGGGCAGCCATCCGCCCTGTTCGTATTTCAGCACGAGCGACTGCATCATCTCTCCCGCTCGTTCGGGTGCGATGAGGTTGGTAAGTGGGTGCAGGGCACGGTAGGTGTCCCACATGCTGAAGTCCTCATAGTAAGTCTTTCCTTCGGGCATGTGCCGTATGGGTTGTCCAGTGGCAAAGGAAGGATACCGTCCGTCGGCATCGCTGAAGGCTCTTGGCAGGAAGGAGGCCCGGTAGAAGGCTCCGTAGAACTTGCGCATGGCGGTGAGGTCCTGTGACTTCACTTCTATGAGGCCGAGCCGGCGTTCCCATATGTCCGACAGCTCGCCGCGTGTGCGGTCGAAGTCCCAGTGGGGAATTTCGGCCTGAAGGTTCATGTACGCTCCCTCCTGTCCGGTGAATGAGGATGCGGCCTTTACCAGCACTTCCTCGCCCTCGCGCACGTCAAACTCCACGTAGACGCCTATATCTCTGGCTTTTTCCGTCCGTGTGGTTCCGGGAAACACCAGGTCGCCCCGAAAGGTGCCGTAAGCGGTGATGGGCTTTTGCAGTCTGACGGTGAAGTGTCCACTGTATCCGGCCGGCTGTCCCCAGCCCTGATAGATGCGGTGCACGGGGTTGTATCCGCGTATGGTGCGGTTCAGAGTGTCAATTTCTATATATCCCTGTCCTTCGTCACTGTTTGGGTTTACCACCAGATAGCCTTTTCCTCCTTTCCTGTAAGTGAAGCGGAAGATGGCCGAGCGCGACCGTGCCGTCATTTCCGCCCATATGTGCTCTTCGGGCAAGATGACGGCGTAGTATGCCGGTGTGGCTATCTCCTGGCTGTGGCTGAAGGGGGTGGCCCGTGCCTTTGGGGATGTGCGGAGAATGCCGCTGAGCGGCATGAGGGTCATGGAACCGTAATCCTGCGTGCATCCGCCTGTAATCCAGTGCGAGTTACGGAAGCCTTGCAGCAGGGAGTCCGTATAGTAGTAGGGGGCTTTGCATTTCTGTTCGGTGTCCTGTGTCTGCGGTGTCCAGAAGTTCATCCCGTTCGGTTCGAGTACGGCAGGCAAAGTCTGTCCGTATTCTTCGGTTCCCTTGCCGAAGAGTCCGGCGCTGTGGGTCGAGTTCGGAGCCGTGCCCGTCCGGGTATCTATGACGGCGAGTGGGGTGTCTATAGCAGTTGCGCGGCGCGCGCATCCCGTCCCGCACAAGGCAAGGACGGAAATGAGCGACGCCGCGCACAGCTTGCGGGCAAACGCATTTGTTGTCATTGTAAGTTCCGCGTTTATTTCTGTAACAGGAAGTCTTCGGCCCGTCCGGGTGTGAGCAGTTCCCAAAGCGAGGCCACTGTCCATCCGGGTGCGAAGATGTCGTTGTAGTATCCTTTTCCGTTGCGTCCGTAGTCCCAGTTGGTGTGCTGCACCACTTCGGGATAGAATCCGGGCTTGCCTACTCCGCACATATGTCCTTCGACAGGCAGAAGCTGGCGCATGGAGGTGGATATGACCTTTGCGAAGGCTTCGAACCTAGGTTCTTCAAAACGCTTGGAAAGCCAGCGCAGCACGTCGGCAAAGTCGAACACGAACACGTCTATATGGTTGTTCTCCACCGAAACATTGCCCCAGCCACGGGTCTTCAGTCCTATGTCGCCCAGCATCTGTCCGCGTGCGAAGGGCACGTCCCACACGTAGTACCATGACAGGCCGAAGTAGGCGGCCTTGCGGCACAGTTCGGCATAGTGTTCACTTTCCTTGCCTTTGGTGGCCAGTGACAGGTAATAGGTGGCTGTGGCTGCGGCCAGTGCGGCCTCCTTGTCCTCGCAGTTGGCGTCAAGGGTAGAGGAGAAGTAGTCGGCTTTCGAGATGATTTCAGACTCTACATAGTCCACGGTGCGTTTGGCGCTTTCCAGATACTTCTTTTCTTTGAAGTACTTGTAGCCCAGCACCAGGGGCAGTGTGGCCGAGGGGGTGCTTCCTCCGCTGGCGTCCACTTCGGAGAAGTCGTCACGGAACTTGCGCGGGAAGCTGCCGTCGGCGTGCTGGAGCTTCATCAGTGTGTCAAGCATGGAGCGTATGCGGGCTTCCCATTCGGGATGTTTGCGCCCTTCGCGGCGTTCGTAGTTCAGGTAGAGCAGCATGGCATATACGCCTTCTGACTGGCGCCGTATACTGTGTACGGGGTCTTCGGAATTGTTGCGGTAGTCCACGTATTCCTTGAAGAATCCGGCGGGGGTGAATCCGTTGGCCAGGTAGCTGTCGAACACCTTCTGCGAGTTCTGCTTCAGGTCGTCGCGTCCGGTCTGCCAGCCGTATTCCCATGCGTTGAAGGCATTGAGCAGCACACGGCCTATGAAGCCCACCTCGGCCACTCCCGAGGGCAGGCAGTCGTCCACGCGCAGATGGGCTCCTGAGTTGAACACAAGCGGTTTGTCGGTCACCAGGCTGCTGGTGAAGAAGCGGCTCAGCGTGTTCTTCATTTTTTCCACCGAATAGGGGGTACGCACGGGGCGGGGACGGTAGGTGTCGTAGCTGTATTCCCATGTGCGTTGCACGAATTCGGAGAAATCGGCCACCTTGCCTTCACGCAGCTGCCAGGTGAGCGACAGGCTTTCGCCGCGTTTCAGGTATTGGAAGGCTTTCACCGAGGGATCCAGCGTGAGCTTGCGTATGTAGGTCTTGGGCGATTCGCTGTAGGGGAATCCGAAGCTCAGGGCTGCTTTTCCGCCGGCGTTCGCGAATCCGGTGTAGCCCACCGAAGTCTTTCCCGACAGGATTACCTCACCCGCGCGGTGGGTGGTGAGGGCATCGTGTCCGCCTCTGTCCAGACGGCTTACGGTGTAGTATTGTCCGGTGGCTTCGTCAATGATGCCGGTGAGCGGGGCGCTCAGACGGTCTTCGCGTACGGTCCAGCTGTCTGATACGCGGAACGATGGGGCCCCCTTGGGAGAGCGGTCGTTGCGGCGGTACCAGAATCCGGGCATGTAGAACTGGCTTTCGGTGTGGGTCAGGGGAGTGGACACTTCCTGGCTGTAGTGGAAGTACACGTCGCGGTAGGCGGTGATGAACACGGTGAGTATCTGTCCGTCTTTGGTGTCCCTTATTTTCTGGCAGACGGACAGGGGCAGTTTGTCGTCCGATTCCAGACGGTAGTCGAATTCGTTGTCGGACAGCGGCACAAGCTTGAGTTTGTGGGCTTGCGACGGATTTCCGGGAGTCTTCAGTTCGATGACGGCCGACACGTTGTCGGGAGTGTAGTCATTGGCCTGGCTCATGGCTGCGCTTCCCAGCAGGGCGAGGCATGGCAGCAGTGCCTTCACAAGGTTTCTTTTCATGTGGTGTATCGTTTTTTTATAGATTAGTGTTCATTTGCTCATTACCGTAGGGCGGATGATGCGCGAGACGTCGGCCTTCACGTTGTAGTAGCCTTTGGCGTTGGGGGTCAGTTTCAGCGGTACGATGCGGGTGAGCCGGGGCGACACTTGCGTGTCCGAGTGGTGCACGTGGTACACGTAGGCCAGCTGTCCGTCCCACAGTTGGAACAGGTCGCCGTGTCCCGAACCGTTCTCGCCCACTATGCTGCGGTGGATGATGGGGTTGCCTTCGTACTTGGTCCAGGGTCCCATGGGCGAACGTGCCACGGCGTATCCCACGGCGTAGTCCTTGCTCATGAAGTGGTTGGCGGAGTAGAAAAGGTAGTACCATCCGTCTATCTTTACCACAGTGGGTCCTTCCATGATGGGGTCCGACGGATAGTCGCCGGTCCGTTCCCAAGGCTCGGTGCATTGCAGGCATTGGGTCAGTGTTCCGGCATCCAGCTTGCCGGTGGCCAGGTCTATCTGTGCCACCCAGATGTAGTTGCCTTTGTTGAAGCGCACGTGATAGAGGTAGCAGGTGCCGTCGTCGTCGCGGAAGATGAAGGGGTCTATGTTTTTGGCCGAGGGGTCTATGGGGCTGGCCTTGTCTTGTGTGAAGGGACCTTCCACCGAGCTGCCTTTGGCCAGGGCTGTCTGTTCGTTGGCCGTGTAGGCCAGATACCAGCCGTCTTCGCCCGCATTGAACCATTGCGGTGCCCAGAATCCTTTCGTGCCGAACACGTCCTGTCCTTTCCTGAGCAGGAAGTCGGCCTTTCCGCCGCCGTCGGGCGTATGCCAGTGGAGCAGGTCGTCCGACTGCAGTACGCTGAAGCCGTCGTTCTCGTGAGTGCCGGTGAGGTAATATGTGCCGTCAGCGGCCATTATGGTAGGGTCGGCATAGGCTATGTCCTTGCCCTGGTTGCGGAACACGGGGGCGGGCGCTTCGGCAGCCGGTTCCTGTCCGGCTACGGCGGGCCATCCGTCTTCGGTCCAGGTCACCTTGTCCAGCAGCAGTATGCGGCCCTTGTCGGGGTCGGAGGCGCGGAAGGCGTGGTACAGTATCCAGTCGTTGCCCTCGTCGTCGGTCATCAGTCCGGCGTTGTGGCCTGTGCCCACAAATTGGCCGTTCTTGTGTATCAGCACTTCGTGATGGTTGTCCATCATGCTCTGTCCCTTGCGGTCCACATAGGGGCCGAAGAGGTTCTTGGAGCGTCCCACCACGGTGGTGTAGGTGCTTTTCAGTCCTTCGCAGCAGCTGCCTATGGAGGCAAACATGTAGTAGTATCCGCCGCGTTGGTATATGTAGGTGCCTTCGTAGGCGGTGCCGGCCACCTGGCGCGGTTTGGCTCCGGCCTTCACGGCCAGTCCGTCGTCGGTCAGCTCCACGGCATAGATGCCCCTGAAGCTGCCCCAGAACATGTATTTCCTGCCGTCGGTGTCTTCGGCTATGCAGGGGTCTATGGAGTTCTGCACGCCAATGCCGTTGCTGCGGAACATCATGCCGTGGTCGGTGAAGGGGCCTTGGGGCTTGTCGGCCGTGGCCACGCCTATGCCGCAGGTCCATTCGCCTCCCCATCTTGACATGGAGTAGTAGAGCACGTATTTGTCGCCTATCTTGCGGATGTCGGGAGCCCAGAGTCCGCCTTTCGGCTCAAAGTCGGGTCGGGTTTCCTTGGTGAAGGCGGTGCCCACCTGTGTCCAGTCCACCAGGTTGGAGGAGCGGAGTATGGGCAGGTTCCTGATGTCTTCTGTAGCGTAAAGGTAGAAGTAGCCGTCGTCCGCCTTGATGACCGAGGGGTCGGGCAGGCTGTAGTTTACCACCGGGTTGCGGTACGTGTGCCGGTCTGCATTGTCGGCCGCCAACGTGCCGCAGAAGGCAAGCGCGAGGCTGGCCGTTAATAAGAACTTGTGCATGTCTGTTTTTTGTTTTTGTTTTTGTTTGTACTATAAATCAGGTATGGTTTTCTGGGCTCAAAGGTAAGGAAAATATGTCAGCTATAATGGTATGTAAGCCATTTTTTTCCCTTGGGTACGGCTTTTTCATTTAAAGGAGTGGCATTTGGTCTTATCGCTTCAAGGAAAACCCTTAAACCTGCGCACAGCGATGCCGGAAGCGCCGCCTGAGGTGTTTCTTTTCATTGCGATGCCTGTATTAAAAGGCCGGATGCTTGCCGGCAGTTAGCGCGGCAAGCATCCGGTCATGATGTGTTGTTTGCTTATTTGAAATATTTCAGTTCGGCACGCAGGCGCGCCAGATCTTGCTGGAGACCTGCTATGCTGGTCTGATGGAGGGCTATCCGGTGGTCGTACCTCGCTGCGGAATCGGCTTTCAGGCGGCGGTAGTTCGCCTTGGCGGTAGCGTCTCGTGTGTTCTGGATTTGTGCCGCATATCTGGCGCTGTCCGCGCTTTTTTGCGCACGGAGGCTTGCTATTTCAGCACGTTTCTTGGCAATTTCGCCTTTCACACTTTCGATGGTCTTTCTGATACTTTCTTTACTCATGTCTTTACTGTTTTAAATGGTTTTATTAATAAGTGTACTATGGTCAATCCGTTAAGCCCGGCAATGCATGTGCAGGTCACTTCCTGCCCCGCTTCTTCCCCGCGAGCGTGTCTGTGATGCCCGCGCCGATTTTCCGTTCCAGCCCTTGCCGGCCACTTTGGCTTTCAGCCCACTGATGCCAGTGGCGCGTTTCAGCGAAAAAGACAGTCCTGGTATTATGATGTTTATATGATTTATGAGTGATGCGCTTCTGCGGTCACGCGGTCTTTGCGCATGGCAATGGCTTGTTGCGCCTGCCCGCAAGCAAACGCTTTTGTAGGAGAGATGTCTGTGTGGTTTCGCCTTGTTCCACTTGTCGTTAGAAAACAAATTCATTCGCATAAACAACCTTTCCCGGACGCGCTTTCACCGCTCCGATGTTTTTTTGTTGTTCTGCAAGACGGGACGCAGATATGAATTTGTAAGTGTAAACAAGGAAAGAGAGCCGTCCCATTACTTTCTCGGCGGGCGGCTGCCCGTGTCGAATTGCCCTTCAGGATACATCGTGTGTATCCTGATTTGCGTCTCAAAGTTAATGTTTTTTTCGTAGAAAAACAAGAAAAAGCTTAGAGTTCGTTTAATTTTTCCTCTTTTTTTAAGATTTTTATTCGGCCCCTTTTGAGCCTCTTTCCGGTCTCTTTTCCTGTTCTTATTCGTCACGTATCCCGCTTACGCTCTTCATAACAACCGGAAAATATCCTCGGGAACAGCCCTCAAAATAAGGCTGAGCAAAATGTAAACAGTCTCTTAGAAAATTGCCGGAATAAATTCAAAAATAGCTTCTTACATCTCAAGCATGAAGGCGGACGCCGGAACATTCAACAGGTTATCAGGCTGCACTGGAGCATTGAGACTGCGTTTCCTCGCACAAAAATGAGAAAAATGGAATTTTGAAAAGGCCTCAAAATGTTAATAATCAAGCATAACATCCTTTCTCGTAATGTGGGTAGGGGGAGGCTATGTTTTACTTAAAGTTTAAATGAAATAGCCGTGTCCCTTGGGGGCCATATATGTGTTGTCCGGCATGTATTGTCCCTCTTTTTCCCGTTTCCGGAGTTTTCCCTGACCTTGCGTGGGGGCACGGACGGCGTGGAAAAATGCCGTTAACATTTCGTCCGGAGGCCGGACTCCGACTGACTCCGTGCAGGGCAGATGCCGCTTTCGGCTTGCAAAATGTGCTGTTTCCCTCCGTTCCGCTTACACGTCATTTTTCAAAAACGCGCGTTCTGTGAGAAGGCGATGAATATTTATGCAGAAAAGACTGTATATTTATGCAAAAACATCCCGTTTCAGGGTGCCCGATGAATATTTATTCATTTGCCGGTCTCCGGAACAGCCGCAAAAGCCGGACGGATGACCTGATGTCCGCCGATGAATGACCTGTCATCCGCCGGCTGCCGACCTGTCATCCGCCGGCGGACAAGCCGTTGCCCGCTTCCGGGAGATCGGAAACGTGGCTTTTTGCCTTATTTTGGGCGGAAATGAAGTGTTAAAAAATCGTTGCATGTCACTATATTCCAATAAGATAGGCGAAAAAACGCCAGAAATGCGCGCGTTTTTTTCCGCCGGACCTTCTTCCGTCCGGAAACAAGCGATTCTCCGTGTTAAAGGAAAGCAAAGTGTCATTCTGTCAACTCTCGCTTTCCAAAACCCTTGCATTCGCTTTGCCTGCTGGCTTTAAATTCGTACTTTTGCCCGTACTTTTTACGTATATAGATAGCGTCAGGATTATGAACGACATAAAGAATATCTGCGTATATTGTGCCTCGAGCACCCAGGCCGCCCCGTCCTATGTGGAGGCCGCCCGCCGTCTGGGTTCCCTTATGGCCGCCAGGGGCATAGGTCTGGTGAACGGCGCGGGCCGGATGGGGCTTATGGCGGCCACCGCCGATGCCGTGCTTCAGGGAGGCGGCGAGGCTACGGGCGTGATACCCCGCTTCATGGTGGAACAGGGCTGGCAGCACACGGGCATGACCCGCCTGGTCGAGGTGGCCGACATGCACGAGCGCAAGCGCACCATGGCCCGTCTGAGCGATGCCGTGATAGCTCTTCCCGGCGGCTGCGGCACACTGGAGGAATTGCTCGAAATCATTACGTGGAAGCAGCTCGGGCTGTATCCCAACCCTATAGTGATACTGAACGTGGACGGTTATTACGACCCCCTTCTGGCCATGATGCGGCGTGCCGTGGAGCAGCGCCTCATGCGCCCTTGCCATGCCGCGCTGTGGACTGTAGCCTCCACGCCTGAAGAGGCGTTGCGTCAGGTCTTGGAGACACCGCAGTGGGACTCTTCGGTAAGAAAATTCGCGGCCTTATGATGTGGCTGTCCTGCACGTCGGCTTCCGGGGACGGAATACCCTTGCCTTACTCGCCCCATATGGACGGCGGAGTGTCCATGTTGCTGGTGTGCTGTTTTCTGGTCACGGCCTACGTGCTGTCCCGCTACCGCAAGTATCTGGGCGGGCAGATGGCCGACTTCCTGCTGAACCGCGACCGTTCCAGCCTCTTTGCCACCACCGACGCTGAGGTGCGCCACAAGCTGGTGCTTGGGGTGCAGACGTGCGTGCTGGCGGGCATGGCCTTTTTCTGCCATTTCTGCGACACGGTTCCCGCGCTGCCGCAACATGTGCACCCCTTCGGGCTGCTGTGGGCCTACATAGGCCTGTGCGCGGCCTACCTGGTGGTGAAGTGGCTTTGCTATGTGTTTTTGGGTTGGATATTTTTTGACACAAATCTGGTTTCCCGCTGGCTGGATTCCTATTTTACGCTGGTTTATTATTCCGGCTTCGCGCTTTTTCCCGTGGTGCTTCTGGCGGTATATTTCAATCTTGAAATGACAGTTTTCGCCGTTTTCGTATTGTTTTTGTTACTTTTGGTGAAAATGTTGATGTTCTATAAGTGGATAAAGTTTTTTTATAATGATTTGTATGGCTGTATAGTTTTAATTTTATACTTTTGCGCCCTTGAAATCATACCCTGTCTTATGTTCTACAGGATGATGATTCAGATGAATGATTGTTTGGTATTAAAATTTTAGGACGTTTTGAAGATTAAGAAAGTTCTTGTGTCGCAGCCCAGACCGGCATCGGAGAAGTCTCCGTATTACGACATAGCAGAGAAATACGGCGTGGATATTGACTTCAGGCCGTTCATCAAAATAGAAAGCCTTTCACCGAAAGAGTTCAGGCAGCAGAAAGTATCCATCTTGGACTATACGGCCGTGATTTTCACTTCGCGCCATGCCATAGACCATTTCTTCAGCCTGTGTACAGAGATGCGTGTGGTCATTCCGGAAACCATGAAATATTTCTGTGTGACCGAAGCCATAGCCCTCTATATACAGAAGTATGTGCAGTACCGTAAGCGCAAGATTTTCTTTGGCGCCACAGGCAAGTTTGACGATTTGGTGCCCGCCATTGTCAAGCACAAGACGGAAAAGTATCTTGTGCCCATGTCGGACGTGCACTCTGACGAGATAAAGAATGTGCTGGACAAGTGTAAGGTGCAGCATAAGGAAGTGGTGATGTACAGGACGGTGAGCAACGACTTCACCCCTAACGAAGCCTTCGACTATGACATGCTGGTGTTCTTCAGTCCGGCTGGAGTGTCTTCGCTCAAGAAGAATTTCCCCGACTTTGAACAGAAGGAGATAAAGATAGGCACCTTCGGGAGCACCACCGCCCAGGCCGTCCGCGACGCCGGACTTCGCCTTGACCTGGAAGCCCCCACCGTGCAGGCTCCTTCGATGACTGCCGCCCTTGACTTGTTCATCAAAGAGAACAACGGTGGCTGACAACCCTTACCGGCACGGGCACGGACAGCGGACAACGCCATACCGGCAGGCCTCCGTCCGTGCCCGCACCGTTTCTGCCCACACAACCTTTCCCACCCCAATCCCTACCGGCATGATGCGCAATACACTGACCAAGCCCGAAAGGCTGAACAGAAAGAAAATCATAGAGAAGCTGTTCGCGGGCGGAGCACGTTCGTTCTCGCTCTTTCCGCTCAGGGTGGTCTATATGCCTGCCGATGGTCTCCAGGTTCCGGCCTCTATGATGGTGAGCGTATCCAAACGGAGGTTCAAGCAGTCGGTGAGGCGCAACCGCGTGAAGCGTCAGATACGCGAAGCCTACCGTAAGAACAAGCATATCCTGGTTACGGCTCTTGAAGGCGGTCCGGTACGGGTGGCAGTGGCCTTCCTTTATCTTTCTGACGACCTGCTCCCCTCCTCCCTTATAGAGGAACGCATGCAGACCGCTCTTCACCGCATATCCGAAAACCTTCTCAGGCAGCCATGAACAAGCTTGTCGCATGGGCGGGCAAGTTGCTTTCCACGCTGTTGCTTGTTCCTATCTACTTCTATCAGCGTTGCGTGTCACCCTTGTTGGGGCCGTGTTGCAGGTTTACGCCCACCTGCTCGCAGTATGCCGTGGAAGCTATCAGGAAATATGGTCCGTTCAAGGGGCTGTACCTGGCCGTGAGGCGTCTGCTGCGCTGTCATCCTTGGGGCGGTTCGGGTTACGACCCTGTGCCATGAATATTCCTTCCGACATACATACCCACTTGCTCCCTTCCGTTCCCGGACAGGCCGTGGTGAACAGTCCGTCACTCCGTTTCCATCCGCAGCCCGGACAGTGGTACTCTGTGGGCGTACACCCTTGGGAGTCGGGCAGCGCGGTGTGTGCCGAAGAACTGGAACAGGCCGTGCGCCATCCGCAGGTGCTGGCCATAGGCGAGACCGGAGCCGACAAGCTGGCCGGTGTCTCCATGGACAGGCAGTTGGAGGTGTTCAGATTGCACGCCAGGCTGGGTATGGCTACAGGCAAGCCCCTTTTGATTCATGCCGTGAAAGCCGCCGCCGGCCTGCTGGAGTTGAAGAAAACCATGCGTCCGCATAACACGTGGATAATACACGGCTTCCGGGGCAAGGCACAGCTGGCGGAGATGTATCTGGCTCATGGCTTCTGCCTGTCGTTTGGCGAACGCTTCCAACCCGAAGCCCTCCGCCTCACCCCTTCCGACCGCCTGTTTCTGGAGACCGACGAAAGCGTCGTATCCATAGACCGGATTTACGCCATGGCCGCCGCCGTGCGGCAGACATCGGCCGACAGCCTGAAGCATACCGTGGCATGCAACGTGGGGCGGCTGATGTCGGAAGCCGGACTGTACCCCTCTTTCTGACGTATGAAAATCTGTGCGCCGACGTTTGTTTCTTAACATAAACTGTCGTAATTTTGCGACCACATATAATTATATAATGTATTAACGTTTTAAATCATCCGATGAATTTTGTAGAAGAACTCAGATGGCGTGGCATGCTCCACGATATGATGCCGGGTACGGAAGAACTGTTGGCAAAAGAAAAAGTGACCGCTTACATAGGTTTCGACCCGACGGCCGATTCACTGCACATCGGCCATTTGTGCAGTGTGATGATATTGCGTCACTTCCAGCGTTGCGGGCATAAGCCGTTGGCTCTCATTGGCGGTGCCACGGGCATGATAGGCGATCCCTCGGGCAAGTCGGCGGAACGCAACCTCCTTGACGAGGAGACATTGCAGCGCAACATGGCCGGCATGAAAAAGCAGCTGGGCAAGTTCCTCGACTTTGATTCGGATGCGCCCAACCGCGCCGAGCTGGTGAACAACTACGACTGGATGAAGGACTTCACCTTCCTGGACTTCGCACGCAACGTGGGCAAGCACATTACCGTGAACTACATGATGGCCAAGGACTCGGTGAAGAAACGCCTCAACGGTGAGGCTCGCGACGGATTGTCGTTTACCGAATTCACCTATCAGCTGTTGCAAGGATATGACTTCCTGCACCTCTACGAGACCAAGGGATGCAGGCTGCAGATGGGCGGAAGTGACCAGTGGGGAAACATCACCACGGGAGCCGAGCTTATAAGGCGCACTAACGGAGGCGAAGTGTTCGCACTGACCTGCCCGCTTATCACCAAGGCCGACGGAGGCAAGTTCGGAAAGACGGAGAGCGGGAACGTATGGCTTGACCCGCGCTATACGTCGCCTTACAAATTCTATCAGTTCTGGCTGAATGTGGGGGATGCCGATGCCGCACGTTACATAAAGATATTCACCGCGCTGGGTCGTGAGGAGATAGAGGCGCTCATTGCCGAACACGAACAGGCTCCGCATCTGAGGGTACTGCAGAAACGTCTGGCTAAGGAAGTCACCGTTATGGTACACTCTCTGGCCGATTACGAGGCGGCTGTGGAGGCTTCGAACATATTGTTCGGCGGAGGCACGTCGGAAGCTCTGAAGAAGCTTGACGAGTCCACACTGCTTTCTGTGTTCGAGGGAGTGCCACAGTATGAGGTGTCACGCGACACTCTTTCTGCCGGTGTGAAGGCGGTAGACCTCCTTACCGAAATGGCTCCGGTATTCGCATCCAAGGGTGAGATGCGCAAGATGGTGCAAGGCGGAGGCGTGTCCGTGAATAAAGAAAAACTGGCCGCTTACGACCGCGTATGCAATGCCGGCGACCTGCTGGACGGCAAGTATCTGTTGGTACAACGGGGTAAGAAGAACTATTATCTGCTGATTGCCAAATAAAGCGGATTATCCTGACGCACACATACATACACTGTTCTTATTTCCTCTCCCGTCTGGAGACGTACCGAAGAAAGTTTTTCTCCTCCATTCTCTTTCTTCAGGTATCGGGACGGGAGTTTTTTTGTGCCATCCTTCCTGTCATCCGCCCGTCACACCTTGCAGAATCCACAGCATGACGGCATAGCGCGCCAGTTTTCCGGCAAACATGGAGGCGTAGGTCACCCATTGGTTGCTCCGCATGAACCCCAAAGCTATGGCTATGGCCTCGCCTATGAAGGGAAGGAAGACGAAGAAGGCCATCAGCGCGCCTTTACCCTGGAGGAAACGTTGCATGCGTTCCACTTGCCCGTGTTTCACGCGGAGATATTTCTCTATCCAGTCCGTGCGTCCCAGGCGTCCCAGATAATAACAGGTGATGCCTCCTGCCGTATTGCCGGCCGAAGCCCATATCACACACCAGAAGGGGCTGAGCCCCAAGCTTACCAGCGCAGCCATCACCAGTTCGGAACTGAAGGGAAGTATGCTGCCCGCCAGTAAGGCCGAAATGAACAGCCCTACATATCCCCACTGGATAAGCAGTTGCACGAAAGAGTCTATAAAAGCGTCCATAGATTGAAACCAAATAGCAGGAACAGACCGACAAAGGTCAGTATGAAGAATATGTCGGACAGACGGGAGTCTGACGAGACCAGCAGGCGGCCTGCAAGTATGGCTGTAGGAATGATGAGCGAAGGAAGCAGGCGGGAGAACAGCGGAGGTTGGAACAGTATGGCTGCAAAGAGCGCAAGACCTGCGAGGATAAGGAAATAAAGGTAACTGCGGGTGCTTATCTTGTCGTTGAATGCCGTGAGCAGGTGATGCACGCCCGATAGGGCGAAGAGGGCGAACAGAAAGCCCAGTGTCACCGCCTCGTCTGTACGAAAGGTGAAGTCGGAAGCGGAGAAACGGGACAGTTCGCGGAACGGGGCCAGGAACAGTTCCATATCTCCATAGAAATAGGCGTGTCCCAGCAGGAACCAGTAGGGGAAGAACCATCCTATGAGTGAGGCGAGGAAGCTGCGCAGGTTGAGGGCACGCAGGCCGTAGGCGCCTGCCCAGAAGAGCGGGGTCAGGAAAGTGAGTTGGGGAACGGCCAGGCTGCCCGCACCCAGAAAGGCGAACGAGCGGAACAGATATCCTGAGGAGTGGTGACGGTGGTAACCACCGAACAGACAGTATACGGCCAGCAGGAAGGCAGCGGCCGACACGTCGCCTGCGGGACATAAGTGTACGGCAGGACATGCCGCAGCCAGCAGGAGTCCTATGGCTGTCTCCAGAGATGCCCTGGTGCGGATAAGGGCGAACCGGTTGTTCAGCTGGATAAGGAAGTAGGCCGTGGCGGTGCATAGCGCGAAGCTGGCCAGACGGCCGGCCCACCACGGAAGCTCCGTCCCCGACAGCCAGCCTTGGGTGCAGGGCAGGGGACAAAGCATGAAGGCTGCCAGCCACAACGCCAGGGAGAGAAACTGGGCTGCGGGCAGGGTGAGACGTGATGAGGTGACTATACGTTGGAAATGCATGTGGACGTATGGTGTGCGGTTGTGGGCATCGGAGAGAGCGTGCGCCGGACTACTGTCGGGTGGCCCGGCACGCTTCCCTTCCTGCCTTTCGCTTTCTTGTCAGGGTTCCCGGTTCAGGTCAAAGCCTATATCGCGGCGGAAATATTTGCCTTCGAAACTCAGCATGTCCGCCGTCTGATAGCACTGTTCCAGCGCTTCCTGGCGCGTGTCGCCATAGGCGCATACGGCGATGACCCGGCCTCCGTTGGTCACGGTGCGTCCGTCCTTCATCGTGGTTCCTGCATGGAACAGTATGCAGCCGGTGGCTTCGGCCAGGTTGAAGCCTGTGATGGGAAGCCCCTTCTTGTATTCGCCCGGATAGCCTCCGCTGACCAGCATGACACAAGCCGCCGTGCGCGGGTCCATTATCAGACTGTAGTCGTTCAGCTCCACGCGGTGCATGGCTATGAGCATTTCCACCAGATCCGAGTGCAGGCGCAGCATCACGCTTTCGGTTTCGGGGTCGCCCATGCGCACGTTGTATTCTATCACGTAGGGGTCTCCTCCCACGTTCATCAGTCCCAGGAAGATGAATCCCTTGTAGGTGATGTTCTCCTCGCGCAGGCCGTTCACGGTAGGCTCTATGATGCGTGTGCGCACTTTCTCCATGAAAGTCTCGTCGGCAAAAGGCACCGGTGTCACGCTGCCCATGCCTCCGGTGTTCAGTCCGGTGTCACCCTCGCCTATGCGTTTGTAGTCCTTGGCCACAGGGAGCACCTTGTAGTGTTCGCCGTCGGTCAGTACAAATACGGAGCATTCTATGCCGCTGAGGTATTCCTCTATCACTACCGTGGCGCTGGCCTGTCCGAACATGCCTCCCAGCATTTCCTTCAGTTCCCGTCGCGCTTCTTCCAGCGAGGGGAGGATGAGCACGCCTTTTCCGGCGCAGAGTCCGTCGGCCTTGAGCACGTAGGGTGCTTTCAGGGTCTCCAGAAAGGCCATGCCTTCGTCCAGATTGGAGGCGTTCACGCTCAGGTGGCGTGCGGTGGGTATGCCGTGCCGCAGCATGAATTCCTTGGCGAACTCCTTGCTGCCTTCCAGCTGTGCGCCTTTGGCCGATGGGCCTACGATGATGATGTCGCGTGTGGTCAGGTCGTTCTTGAAGAAGTCGTATATGCCTTTCACCAGTGGGTCTTCCGGCCCCACGACTATCATGCCGACGTTTCTTTCCAGCGCGAATACGCGCAGGGCTTCGAAGTCGGTGGCCTTGATGTCCACGTTCTCGCCCACCTGTGCCGTTCCGGCGTTTCCGGGAGCGATATACAGTTTGTCTGTCAGGGGGCTTTGGGCTATTTTCCATGCCAGGGCATGTTCCCGTCCTCCCGAGCCTAATAGTAAGATGTTCATAGCGTTATTGGTTTGTTTTTTGATGTGTGTATATACGGTTGTCTGTCCACGTGAGGCGTCCGTGAGACGTATCCCTTCTTTTCTCCGCTTACAGGTTGTCCTCGAAGTAGCGGGTGATTTTCTCGTGCAGATGCACGCGGTCGCGTCCCAGGACGTTATGCTTGTGTCCGGGGTAGATGAAGAGGTCGGGATAGGTTCGGGCATCCACGCAAGCCTTCATGAACGACAGGGTGTGTTGGGGCACGCAGGTGTCGTCATGGTCATCGTGTATGATGAGGAGCCGTCCCTTCAGGTTCTTGGCATATTGCTTCAGGTCGCACTGCCGGTATCCGTCGGGGTTCTGCTGTGGCGTGTCCATGTAGCGTTCGCCGTACATCACCTCGTAGTACTTCCAGTCGATGACCGGTCCTCCGGCCACACCCACTTTGAAGATGTCCGGGTAGCGCAGCATCAGTGCCGTGGTCATGTGACCGCCAAAGCTCCAGCCATGCACGCCGATGCGGTTGGCGTCTACGTAAGGCAATGATTTGAGATATTCGATGCCTTTCACTTGGTCTTTGCCCTCTTCGATGCCGAGGTGGCGGAAGGTGCAGTTCTCGAACTCCAAGCCACGGTTTGAGCTTCCACGGTTGTCAAGAGTAAACATGATAAACCCTTTGTCTGCCATGTAGAGGTCCCATCCGCGTGCGGCATACATGTAGTTGGCGCTGAGCATCTGTGCGTGCGGACCGCCATACACATAGACGATGACAGGGTATTTCTTTGTCGGGTCGAAGTCGCGGGGCTTCAGCATACGCCAGTAGAGGTCGGTCTTTCCGTCGGCGGCTTTCAATGTTCCGGTTTCTACGGTGGGCATTACCAGTCCTTTGAAGGGGTCTTCTGCGGTGAGCAGGTGGACGGTTTCCTTGCCGTCGGCGGTGGCCACGATGGCTATGCTGCGCGGCACGTCAGGGCTTGACCAGTTGTCTATCACGTAGGTACCCGAAGCGGAGAGTAGGGCGTTGTGTACGCCTTGTCCGTTGTCTGTCGGGGTCAGCTTGCCGTCCTTGATGCGTACTTTGTAGAGGTTGCTTTGCAGGGGCGATTCCTTGGTGGCGGCGATGATGACTTCCTTCTTCTTTGTGTTGAAGCCCAGGATGCTTTGCACGAGCCATGGACCGGAGGTGAGCTGGCGCACCTGTCCCGGTTTGTCCAGTTCCATAAGGTATAAGTGGTTCCATCCGTCGCGCTGGCTTTGGTATATGAACTGCGTGTCGTCCCATGGCAGGAACAGGATGGGCTGTTGGGGTTCCACGTATTTCTCATGTTTTTCTTCAAGGAGTACGCCCAGGAGCTTGCCCGTCTGTGCGTCGTATTGGCAGAGCTTGGCGTGGTTCTGGTCGCGGTTCAGTTCGATGAGGAACACGCTCTGTCCGTCGGGACTCCAGCTTATGTTGGTGAAGTAGCGGTCTGTGGGGTCTCCTGCGTCCAGGAAGACGGTGCTTCCTTTGTCCGGACTGTAGATGCCTACCGTCACCTTATGGCTGGTCATGCCTGCCATGGGATATCGCACGGGGTTTACTTCGCCTATGCGTGCGGTGATGTCTACCAGCGGATACTCCGTCACCATGCTTTCGTCCATGCGGTAGAAGGCCAGCAGGTTGCCTTCCGGATTCCAGAAGGTGCCTTTGGTTATGCCGAACTCATTGCGGTGTACGGTCTGTCCGCAGACGATGCCTCGGGGTTCATCGGTCACCTGGCGGTCGTCCACATAGAGGTTGTTGCCTATGGTGTAGGCCACATGTCCGCTTCCGGTGTGGTAGTCGGCGTTGGCCGCTCCTTCTTTCATGGCTCTCACGGACACCACCTTGTCTTCTTTCCAGTCGTACACGATGTATTTGCCATGGAGTGTGAACATCATGCGCGTCTCTTCCGCCCATGGTGTCCTTACGTATTCCAGGTTTGTCAGCCGTCCCAGTCCTTCGGCTTCCAGTCTTTTGTTGACGGTTTCGCGTGTGCACAGCAGCTCTTCCTTTCCGTTCTTGGGGCTGACGGTGAAGAGCGAGTCTGTTTCGGGTTTTACGCACAGGTCTCCCCACCATTGCAGTCCGTATAGGCTTTCGGTGTACCGGTAGGAGTCTCCACCGGGTATAAGGTCCTCCAGGGTGGGCATTCTCAGGTTGTTCTCAGGGTTTTCTTGAGCCATTGTAAGCTGTGTGTACAGGCATGGGGCAGCCATGAGCAGTGCCACCAGACCTCGTGTTATGTTTTTTTTCATTGGTTTCCGTTTCTGTAGGTATTGTGGTTATTGTCCTTCCTTGTCTCTGCGCTCGCGCATCTCTCTCCGTTTCCGTTCCGGATAGGATTCTCCCGACCGTGGGCGTCGCGGGCTTTCGCCGTATCGGCTCCGCCTGTTGTCCTGTTGTCCGTAGTCTTCCCTGCGGCGTGGGGCACGTTCCTGGCGGCGTTCGCGTCTGTCGTCTTCCCTGCGGCGCGGAGGTCTGTCGGGTTGACGGGGCTTGTCCAGCTGTTCCCCTCTTTCGCGGAAGTCCCCGTATTTCCCTTTGAATATCTCATACTTCCGGAACTCGCAAGGCAGTGCGCCGTTGAACAGAGGAATCCTGACACTGGCTTTCAGTCCTATCTGGTCGAAGCATTCCTCGCGGTAGGACAATATCCATGCGGTGTTGTCGGTGAAGGCATGCTTCAGCCTTTCGCCTATCATGTCGTACAGTCCCAGCAGGTCGTCGGCCGATATCCTTTCGCCGTATGGCGGGTTGGTAATGATGACGGCTTTCTCCTGTGGTTGCTGGAACATCTGGAAGGGTTGCAGCTTCAGCTCCACGTCTTTGTTCACTCCGGCAGCCTTTATGTTGTGTGTGGCTATGTTTATGGCCTTGGGGCTGTTGTCGTAGCCGTATATCTTGTGTGTGAAGGGGCGTTCCTGGGAGTCGTCGTTGTAGATGCTGTCAAAGAGGTCGGCATCGAAGTCGTTCCATTTTTCAAAGGCATATCCCTTGCGGAACACTCCGGGCGCTATGTTGCGTGCTATGAGTGCGGCTTCTATGGGTATGGTTCCCGAACCGCACATGGGGTCTATGAGGTCGCATTCACCCTGCCATCCGGTGAGCATGATCATGCCTGCGGCCAGCACTTCGTTCAGCGGCGCTTCTACGGTTTCCTGCCTGTATCCCCGCCGGTGCAGCGACTCTCCGCTGGAGTCGAGCGACAGGGTGCAGCTGGTCTCGGCAATGTGTATGTTGAACAGTACGTCGGGCTTGGTCAGGCTTACGCTGGGCCTTTTTCCCGTGTGTTCACGGAAGTAGTCGGCGATGGCGTCTTTCACCCTGTATGACACGAACTTGCTGTGTCTGAACTCTTCGCTGAACACTACTGCGTCTACGGCAAACGTGTTGCGTTCGTCCAGATAGTCTTCCCAGTGTATGGCTTTCACCTGTTCGTACACTTCGTCGGCATCTTTCGCTTCAAAGTGTTTCAGCGGTTTCAGCACACGTATGGCCGTGCGCAGGCAGAAGTTTGCCTTGTACATCATTTCCTTGTCGCCCCAGAAGGACACCATGCGCCGTCCTGTCTGAATGTTGTCGGCTCCTAAAGTTGCCAGTTCTTTTGCCAGTACTTCTTCCAGACCTTGGAAGGTTTTGGCAATCATTTCGAATGTCTGTTCGCTCATTTGTCTGTATGAAATAGGAAAAGTTTCAGTTCTTGGCTTTGGTCTGCACGATGCGTGTGCCCGGTGCCACGTCTTCGGTCACCCAGATGTTCCCGCCTACGGTGGCTTCCCGTCCTATGGTGATTCGTCCCAGTATGGTGGCGTTGCTGTACACTATGACGTCGTCTTCCAGTATGGGGTGTCTGGGTATGCCTTTTACGGGGTTTCCCTCATCGTCCAGCGGGAAGTTCTTGGCTCCCAATGTCACTCCCTGGTACAGCTTCACGCGGTTGCCTATGATGCAGGTTTCGCCTATGACCACTCCCGTGCCGTGGTCTATGGAGAAATGGGTGCCTATCTGCGCTCCCGGGTGTATGTCTATGCCGGTCTCCCCGTGTGCCATCTCGGTGATGATGCGCGGGATGAGGGGCACGCCCATGGACAGCAGCTCGTGGGCCAGCCGGTAGTTGGCTATGGCTCTCAGCCCGGGATAGCAGCAGATGACCTCACCGAAGGAGTGTGCCGCAGGGTCGCCGTTGTAGGCGGCCTCCACGTCGGTGTGCAGCGTGTGGCGCATTTCGGGGAGGCGTTCCACCAGGCTGGCCGCCACTTCTGCGGCGCGGTCGCGCAGCGTGGTGGCGCAGGCACATCCGTCTTGGCTGGCGAAGCACAGTCCGGCCATCACCTGTTCGGTCAGTAGGTCGAACAGGTGTTCCACGTCCACGCCGATGTGGTATTTCAGCGTGCGGCTGTTCACTATGGGGTTGCCGAAGTATCCGGGAAACAGTATGGAGCGGGTCAGCTCCACGATGCGGCGCAAGGCTTTGGCCGAGGGCAGCGGCGTGCCGTCCGTATGCTGGTGGAACAGCCCTTGGTAGGACTCGCTTTCCGAGAGCCGGTCTGTGGCCTGTGTCAGAATGTGGTTGAAGTTCAGTGGGCCCATGCCTGAAAAAAAGTTTTCAATGAAAGAATGTGCAAAGGTACGAACTTTTGCCGAAGAATGAAGAAAGGTTAAATGAAGATTTTCCGGAATGGTAGCGTTTTCCTGTCTTGTCACTTTGCGTTCCTTAAATACGGAGAGCTGTTGGCTGCCGTACAGTCCGGTCTTCTCACAATTCAAGGTACCGGTTTGTCAGTCCGGTGTCCTTCAGTATGTGCGCATGAGGACTTTGCGTTTTGATTTACCATTCTATCAGGAAGCGGTTTTTCCACAATATCAGCAGATATTCTTCTCTGCTTTTTGTCCTGTAAGTCTCGTCCATATTCACAAAAAGATCGCTTACCTCTCTACAGTATCTTACCGCACCTGGAATGACCGCTTGTGACCCATACACCTTTTTCCAACTTTCTTCCGCATTGTACCGGCGGTTGTCCATGAGGAAAAAAGCGGCCATACATTCTGAAAAGTGCCAGACCCAAGAAGGCCTGGCAAGTTCAATAAATTCGCGATAAAATGTCATCGTCAATTTGCGGTCGTCATATGCTTTCTTATATAACTGCAGGGCCTTTTCCTTCTGCCCGTTCAATTCGAATGCAATGCCTTTCGACAGACAGGTATATGTTGTTGACTCTGTTTTGCTCATGATGTCCAGCGTAGCTTTCTTCTCGCCGAGAAGCGCGAGTGCCAATGCCTTGCCTTGCCTTCTCTTCCTTTGCGTCATAGTTGTCCATTGCCCGGATGGATGCGTCCAGCAGGCGGATGGCCTTTCGCAACGAATCCGGATTATCCGTGTAATATTTTATGTAGGTTTTGGCTGTTGCAGACAGCTGGCGGGATGCGTTTAGCCGCTTTCTGTCTATGACACCAGGTAAACAAACGAGACATCTTAACGGCTCCTTGTCGGCCAGTCCCTCACTGACAATGGTGTCTGTATACGACGAATCAAAAATAACATGGGGACAGAAATACGAGTTGTGCGACGCGTCCAGTTCCTCCAACGTCGGAACGTCCAGCTTGTGTATCTCTAATTTTCCCTTCCAACCGATTGTAAGATAAATCCAGCTTCTCAAGTCCTGTCGGCAAGTACCGGGGAACAAACGTGTCCAGCAGGTTGTGCGACAGGTCCAGCGAGCGTATGGTGTATCCGGACAGGTCGGGAAACTCCTTCAGACTGTCGCCGGAAAGGTCGTAACAGTCCATTACCGAGTCGGGACGGACGCAGTGGAGCTGTTCCAGCTTGGAAAGCGTGTTGTCCTGTAGGCTACCGTTACAGGCTGTCAGACAGAAGCCGCAACAGATGGTAATCCATATACTTTTATCTGAAATCATTGCGGAGAACCATTACTATATTTAAATTTAAACACGCAACGTAAAGTCGGTCCGAGATACTTGAAAGGTATTTCCTCTTCTTTAATCCGTGTACCTTCTACCAGAAATGTGTCTATTCCTAAATCTTTTTTTGGAAACGTTTTTTTATTCAGATGTAGATTTTCATTATGTGAGACATCAAGATACCATATGTTATCATAACCTTCTGCTTCTACATCTACACGTTCATATAAATTGTTATGAGCCAATATCAGTTTCTGTAAATTGCGCTCTCTTACGGATATTCCCTCTAACTTATTGTATGACAGGTCCAGTTCTCTCAGCGTAGGCATGCTCTTTTTCTTTACCTCCAATTCCCCTTCCAGCCGGTTGTGCGACAGGTCCAGCTTTTCGAGTCCGGTCGGCAGACGTTCGGGAATGATGGTGTCCAGCTGGTTGTGCGACAGGTCCAGCGAGCGTATGGTGTATCCGGACAGGTCGGGAAACTCCTTCAGACTGTCGCCGGAGAGGTCATAATGGGCTATTACCGAATCGGGACTAATCTGGTGGAGACGTTCCAACTTGGGGTGCTGTTCCGAGCAGGACATGCACGCGAACAGGCAAACAATCCATGTGATGCGGGTGTACAGTCTAAAATTCAGTTCCATAGTCATCATAAAATTCATTGAATGCATTGTAAAATGTTCCTTATTCCTTTTTAGCTTTGGCGGGTGCTGGAAATTGATAGGTACTACGCAAGGCGGGTGGGGAAGGCGCTTTCCCTTCACCGGGTGGCGTGCCTTCCCATAGTATGGTATCCGTTTCATGAGGGAAAGTCTCGCGGCGCGGCTCCAACAGTCTGTTGTATGACAGGTCAAGATAGCGCAAGGCTTTTCCTGTAACCACTATATTACTGCATAGGTTGTTGTGGGCAAGAATCAGTCTCCGCAAGTTGGACTCATGGATGAATATGCCCAGCAGCCTGTTGTATGACAGGTCCAGCTCTACCAGCGTGGGCATGCTGCCCTTTTTCACTTCCAGCTCTCCTTTCAGCAGGTTATGTGACATGTCCAGCCTTTCCAGTCCCAGCGGCAGGCGTTCGGGAACAAGCTTGTTCAGCTGGTTGTGCGACAGGTTCAGCGACCGTATCACATACATGGACAGGTCGGGAAACTCCTTCAGGCTGTCGCCGGAAAGGTCGTAATAGTCCATCACTGAGTCGGGACGGACGCAGTAGAGGTTTTCCAGCTTGGAAAGCGCGTTGTCCTGCAGGTTGCCGTTACAGGCTGTCAGGCAGAAGCCGCAACAGATGGCAATCCATATACTTTTATCTGGAATCATTGCGGAGAACCATTGTTATTAGTTTTATAGTAGAACAAAATTGATTTGCGAAAATGATTCAAATGCAATGCCATCCCTGTAGAGACGTGGCACGCCGCGTCTCTACAACAGGGCAAACGATTTTTCGCAATTCATTTCTCATTGATTATAAATTTATTCTGAGAACATAAAGCCGGTGGGGGAACTATGAACGGTATTTCCTCTTCTTTGATTCGTGTACCTTCTACCAGGAATGTGTCTATTCCTAAATTTTTTATGGGAAACGTTTCTTTATTCAGATGTAGATTCTCATTATGTGAGACATCAAGATACCATATGTTACCACCAATTTCTGATTCTACATCTACACGTTCATATAAATTGTTATGAGCCAATATCAGTCTATATAAATTGAGCTCCTTGATGGATATCCCTTCTAATCTATTGTATGACAGGTCCAGTTCCTTTAGCGTGCGCATGCTGTTTTTCTTTACCTCCAATTCCCCTTCCATCCGGTTGTGTGACAGGTCCAGCTTTTCGAGTCCGGTCGGCAGACGTTCGGGAATGATGGTGTCCAGCCTATTGTGCGACAGGTCCAGTGAATGTATGGTGTAACCGGACAGGTCGGGAAACTCCTTCAGGCTGTCTCCGGAGAGGTCGTAATGGGCTATTACCGAATCGGGACTAATCTGTTGGAGATGTTTCAACTTGGGGTGCTGTTCCGCGCAGGACATGCACGCGAACAGGCAAACAATCCATGTGATGCGGGTGTGCAGTCTAAAATTCAGTTCCATAGTCGTCATAAAATTCATTGAATGCATCGTAAAAGTTTTCCATTTCATGATCCTTCATATATGCATGCAGCCTGTTGTCTATATCTGTCCCATCTCTCCATGCCGTACTTTCATCGCTCTCGGAAAATATCCGTCTGAAATCTTCCGGATAGTTTCTTCTTATCATTTCTTGAATTACAACTTGTACGACAGTATCAGGTGGATTGGGTCCAGCGACAGCATAATAAGCGTCGTAAAAAAGAGCATAATGCTTCGCATGCATAGCCTCGTGTATAAGCGTTGCTGCCAGAGCCTGTCCTGGGGTTTCCACCAGGCGCCAGTCAAATCCGGTCATGTCAACTCCCGGAAGTTCAGGCATAAACACCCATTTGTCATCCTCGAAGTATTTCTCATTGAATGTCATGAAGTAGCGTTCGCTTTCAGGGTCGTGTATTGTCTGGGCACCAATTTTTTCGCCTTCTTTTTCTTCTATGGGGGCTATTCTCAATGTCAGACAATCTTTTCCTGTGTCAAAATACGCCAACAGCTCTTTCAGTACTGAGTTACTCTCCAGTATCTTCGTAAGCTGCCTATGGAACGCCGGATTGACCTTTGCTGTCTCAAAGTTAAAGTGGTCAACATTCGTCACGTCCACTCCGTCCTTGCGCGGGTCTTCCAGCGGAGAACCTCCCACTTCCGTATCATACACATCATAATAAGGACTGTTGTAGTAGTAATAGTCTTCCCCGTAGATTTCGAACCATATGTCACTCTCGTCCCCGGGATATCCCTCATCGATGAACGGGTTGTCCGTGTCTCCCCAAGGCGGTATTCCGCTGCTCCATTCCCAGCCGTCATCTCCGGAGTCGTAGTATCCGTAGACCGTCACTTCGGGCAGAGTGCCCCCGTCCTTTATGTAGCCGTACTCTTCCGGGTCGTAGCCGTAGGGGTTATAGCCGTCGTTTCCCTGTGCGTACATCCTGTCCGCCCTTTTCCCTTCCGCAGGGCGCAGCAGGCGCAACCCCGCAAAATCTTCTCTGGTTATTTTCTTTTTGGCCATAAATTTTTAGTTTTAAGGTTGTTTCTGCAAATATACGTTATTATCCCCATTATTGTCCACAGATTTCTTATGTTGTGCAACATGTTTCCCGTCCTTTGTCACTTTGACACTTTGCATTCCTTTAACACGGAGAATCGCGTATTTCCGACGGGGTGCAGGCTCGGTGGAAAAGAACGCAGGATTTTTTCGCCTTTCTTTTTGTATATTAGGCGGATAAGCCGAAAATTAACACTTCAAACGCTCTCAGAAAACGCGGAAAAGTCCGTCCGGAAGCCCGTTTTACGCAGGGCGGAGGCTGGCAATAGGTCATCAGGAAGCGGACGACAGGTCATCCGCCGGCTGACAATGGGTCGACAGCCGGCGGGGAATGGGTTGTCCGTACGGTGAAAACGGCTTCCCGACCTGTTTGTTATTAACATAAAGAAACAAAGAAGCCTTATTTGCAGTTTTGTTTAACGTATATAAAGGGATTTATCCGTACATGGTCTGTTTTTCCGGCACTTTTTGGGGAAGGGCTGGTAAGCGGAAATGACGTTTTAACGTCTTTATGACAGAAAAAGCGGGGGAACGGTGTGAATTTGTCTGCGGTCAGCGTCCGGTCAGCCGATGGTAGAGGGACTCATATTGCCGTGCCACTATGCGCATGTCATACAGCTCCACGGCCTGCCGCCGGGCGTTGCGTGCAAGGGTCGCGGTGCGTCCGTCATCGGCCAGTATCCATTCTATGCCTTGGGCCAGGTCGGCGGAGTCCTTGTAGCGTGCCAGATAACCGGAATGCAGGTGGCGCACGATGCTTTCCGGTCCGGTCTCCAGAAAGGACACCACGGGTGTTCCGCAGGCCATGGCCTCGCTGACGGTCTGTCCGAAAGCCTCCTCCAGCGAGGGCACTGCCATGACATCGGCGGCCGCATAGGCCAGGCGGAGCAAGTAGGGGTCGTGCAGGTAGCCCAAGAAGTGTACGGGGATGTCCAGCCCCAGGTCGTGCCCGCCCATGCCGAACACGGCCAGGCCATATTCGTCCTTGTGCCTGCCGGAGAGCTGCCGCAAGGCTTCCACCAAATAGGCAAACCCCTTGCGTGGGTCGAAGGCGTTGATGGCACCGAAGAGGATGATTTTCCTGTCCTGTGGCAGACGTAACGCCCGCCGTGCCAGCCGACGGTCTGCGGGACGGTAGAGCGAGAGGTCCAGTCCGTTGGGGATGACCACCGTCTCCCTGCCAGCCAGCAGGGGACTTTTTGCGGCCATCCGTTTCATCCACAGCGTGGGTACCACTACCGTCATGTCCAGTTTTTGCCACACCTCGGCCTTGCGCTTCCATACCCGGTGCGACAGGTCATGCGGGTCATCCGACCCCAATTTGGGACACCGTCCGCAGCCTGTGAGGTAGCGGGTGCAGCCGCCCGGATAGTAGCATCCTCCGGTGAACGCCCAGCAGTCCGGCAACCGCCACACCACTTTCCGGCGGATACGCCCCAAGGTCTCTATGGATGCCAGTCCGCCGTTCACCCCGTGGAGGATGACCAGCCGGGGATTGAGGGCTTCGATGTCTTCCGCAAGGCTGACCCCGACTTCGGCAGGGTCGAACCCGTGCGAGCCTATGTCGTAATGCGGGTAAGCCTTCAACGGCTGCATGGCCGCCCCGTATCCGCACGGCTGTCCCGCTGTGCGGCGTACCGGACGTATGCCGTAGCGCCTGTTCTCTTCCGCCGGCAGTCCCGACTGCAGGACCAGCATGGTGGAATGGAGCCCGATGCTCCGCAGTCCCAGGTGTATGCGCAGTCCGGCCTGGAACGCCCCGCCCACGCCGCCTGCCGTGGTGCTGACGTAGGCAATCTCGGTCTTTTCACTTCCTACGGGCCGTGCGGGAGGTCTCCGGTCCAGGCGGTAATAGCAGAGGGAGCGTGCCCCTTCCGTCCGTTGCCGCATTTCGTCTTCCGCCAGTTTGCCTCTGCGGTACAGCTCCATCTCGTCTTCCGTGCAGGGCATCACGGCGGATGCGGGCAGGAGTGTCACCGTCTCCTTATCCTCAAACTCTTCATAGAGTAGGGTGAGCAAGGTGTTGCCCGGTTTTTCCAGCAGTTCCGGCTCCTGTTCCATCCTGTCCAACACGAAGCGCAGGAAGGGGTGTTCCTGCTGTCCGGCCAGCATCAGGGTGTCGGTCAGCCGTCCGTCCCCGCAGGTGTCCGGGCTTTCGGCCAGGCATAGCCTCCCTTCTGTCATCAGGTCATCAAACGGGCGGGCACACTCCACGTCCGCATCGGCATAGAGTCCGCCTTCGCGACAGAGGATGAAGTAACGCGCGGCAATAGCCAGCATCCCGTCGCTGGCGGTACGGGTCAGCGTGGGATATTCGTGCCACATCAGCTCCCGTACTTCCTGCAGTGTCCATTGGCGGTATTCCCATTGCGGATGCTGTCGTTTCCAGCTGGCGGCGGACAGGGAGAGGAAGGGCAGGAGGGCGGGGGAGAGGGTGGGGAGGAGTTGGTGGATGGTGTAGGGCATGGGGACTGAAATTTAGGGTTCCTTGTAGATTACCGGTTCGATGTGGGCTATGCGGTAGTTGCCGGGGGTGCCGGTTGTTTCGATTTTGATTCTGTTTTTTTTGAAGTTATCATAGGCCACTTGAAACATGTTATTTTCTTGCGGAACCACTTTCAGCGTGTGCCGCCATAGGTTGTCAAAATCAAAGCCGTCAATCAGAGCGTCATACCCCGGACTTCCGTAACGTTTCCGGTTGTCGTTTCTTGTGCTTTCAAACAGTTTCAATGCCTTATCTGTAAGATATTCTCGTCTTATTGCTTCTAACCTCTTTTCCAGTCCGGCAGGCATGCTGGCGTAAAGCATGGTGTAGGCGTCGTAGAAACTGCGGACAAACTCCTGCGGCGAGGCCATCTTTACAGGCGGTATGTGCAGGGAGTCGCCAATAAGGCTGTCTCCGTACAGCTCATCGTGCCAGTCTGGGGTAATGTAGTCCAACATGCACCTGCCGCCTTGTAGGCAGACACGCACGGGGATGTTTGTTGTCCTTCCATATTCCATACCGGGGTTGGCGGTATAGCTCACCATGTACCAGTTTCCTTGCAGGGGACGCACGTTCAAGGATTCCAGCATGTCGTCACCTGTGTCTTGTGCACGAAGCACCGCCACGGCTCCTGTTGAGACGGTTACCCGTCCCATTTTCTCCATCAGACCTTCTGTCATGAATTTGGCTTGTTCTTTCCGTGGCATAGAGTCTGATATGCACATTCTGTAGAATGTGCGGATGGTGCGGATGGCCTCTTCTTTAGGGACGGTCTCTGGAGAAGCTTGTCTGGTGCCTTGGCCATGGATGGTTACAACGGTCAAGGACATGATAATGAGAGGTAATAAAATGACTTTCATGGTTGTTAAACGTTAGCGAGTCCATCTTAGCATTGTATACTCGCCATTCAGATATTCGGAAGCGACAAACATGCTATCTTGTTTAAAATCGGATATCCATATTTTCCCATTATACATGGCGATATGACCTGCTTCGTGTCCGTCAACAGGTTCAAAGACAACAATATCTCCCATTTGTGGTGTACTGGAAGGGTCAATTTTAGTGAATCCGTTTTTAATCAGGAATGTGTCATATCCTTCTGCATAAAAAGGATGGCCACTTGTGTCAAAGCCTCCTGCTTCCAGTGCCCAACGAACGTACTTTGCACAATTTCCCGAATAAGAATCCAATGCATGTTCTGTCAGATATTTAGCAGCCGCATAAATATTGAAATACGGCGTAGCTTCAATATATGGCCCCACTCCTACATAGCCTATGCCATACACCCATCCACCAGGCCATTCCCCTTGCCAGTTCTCATATTCATCCACGGAGTAGGCCGGGAACCAGTTATAGTTGCCGTCCGAATCTATAAAACCGTACCCCCCGTTGCACCATCCTGTGCCGAATGGATCAGGCCACCATTTTCCGCCGTAATAGTAGCCTTCATAGTAGTCTGAAGCACTGTTGGCTTGACTTGCCATACTTTGTTGTGCTTGTTCAGGGCGGATGAGATTCAGCCCCTGAAAGTTGTTTTTGCTGATCTTTTTCATCTTACTTGTTCTTTTAATGGTTATTGTTCGTTTGAATTTATTTTCATAAGTTGTAAGCCTAAGGCAGCAAGTTTGCTGCTCGCGTTTTCTTCCTCAAAGTAAATGCTCTGTAGCTTCTTTCGGATATAATCTTCCAATAAGGGGTGTGGCACAGACATCCTGATAGGGGTTCCATATAGGATGTTCCACCAAGCGTATTCGTACCAATATTCACAATCACCATCTTTTGTACAGTTGCTGTTCTTTTCTACCAGGTTTTCTGTCCATTCCGTCTCTTTTGTGAGAGCGGGCGGACAGAGTGCCAGCATGTGACGTAACAGCGAGAGGTCGAAAGCTGTGAAATTCTGTTGGTTCATGGCATGGACAGACAGGCTTAGGATGCTTCTTACCAGAGATTTCCATGCTTCTCTGTCTGGGAAATAGTCTGCTAGACTAAGGACAGTGAACAAAACTGAATTCAACGTAGGGAGTCTTACCTTTCCTTTCAGTATTTCTCCTACAATACTCTTGATAATACTCTGGGCTTCATATATAATGTCTGTTATCCATTCAGATTTGATACTGTTCCTGTCATAATCCATACGTGAGAGCAGGTACAGGCCTGACGAGAACAGGGGTACGGGCGAATTGCGCTCCTTCAGCCAGGTATTGTGCACATTGTCTAGCATGGCTTTGTCTACGTGTTCCAGGATATTCTCTTCAGGGTCACATGCTATGAATCTTTCCTTGAGCAGTGTTTCCATTCCATAACCTATGCTTCCAATCCCATCGGCCATTGAAGGAGATAAAGCAGGATTCAGGGCATTGAACACTTCATCAAGTAGCTCGGAAGCTGTATCTTCATAGGCACTTTTTCCAGAAAGACGTGCATAGCGGTAGAAGAAAAGGGCTATGCCTGTCTTTCCGTTGAAGAGTCCCGGTGTCGTAGTATTCGCAAGGTTAGCCATGAGGGTATTGGCAATCTGTAGAAGTATTTTTTCCATATGGTAGTCAATGCTTGTTGTGTGATTTTATAGCTTCTCTGAATAAATCTACCAGTCTGGGCACATAGTGGTCGAATGAAAATAATGCGCGCTGGCGCAGCATATTGGTTGAAAGCTTTTGCATATATTCCGTATCTTTCAATGCGTCGGCCAACTGTTGGTAGCCTTTAAAGAATATGCCTATGCCTAAGTTTTCAGCCAGTTCCTGTGTGGCCACAGTATGTCCTGTATTGTCAGGGAAGATGACGGGAAGTCCTGCTGCAGCATAGGTGTTTATCCGGGCTGGAATGTTCAGGTCGTCCCATGTGGCTTTTAGCAAATTGCCTCCGTTATGGCTGTGGAAACAGTGCAGCCATCCGGCATCATACTTGGAGAACTCCTCTGTCCAACAATCGGCGGATATATGCGAGTGGACATGGAAATGTTGGGGAGCTACCCGCATATGCTCCATGGTGCTTTTTTCTCGTGAGGCATGGTAGTTCTCTGTATACAGATGGATATGTATATTGTTGCGTGCCAACAGCCGGAGATCGTTGTTGGAGATGCCAATCATGCGTCCTGCAACCAAAGTATGCACAGCTCCGTCTTTTGCGGAAAGCTTGGTGGAGAAGCTGTCTTTGAAGTACTCCTTTTTAGGCAGGTCTCCGTCCATGATGAGGGTAGGGGTAGACGTAGGCGGTAGGAATTGTCCGAACCATCGTCTTACCGTGTCGTTCAGGAAGATTTTTCCAGCCGCATGGTTATAAAGATAAATCAGCTTATCCCAGTTCCCATTGCGCAGACATACGGACGGACCTTCTTTGAAATGCCAGACAAAAGGGATATCCGGATAAGCTCTCATCACATCATAGGCAAGTGATACCGCTCCAAAGTTCAGCGTACCATAAATCACATCAGGTGCGATTTCTTTTATCCGTTGCCTCCATTCGCTGAACGGTACATCTTCCACATGACCGAAAGGTAAGGGACCTACTGTGGAAAAACTGAAAGAAGGCGCGGGTGTCCACAAGCCATACAGCCGATGGCCGGCCTCTTCCAAAGCATAAATGCGCTCAGGATTATAGGCCAGCTCTCCTACAATCAATATTTTCAATGGACTGTCGCAGAGCTTCTGCCGTTTCCGAAAGTTTTCGTATAGTTTTATCTCGTCTATGAACTTATACCTTGAGACTTGCATGCGTATGGGGGAGTGAATTTGGTAATGGCTTCTGTATCTGTTCAGTCCTCCTCCAAACTTTTCCCCTATCAGCTTGTGGCGTTGGAAAGGATGGCTGGTCCAGTGGCAAGTCACTTGTTCTGTTTTGCCAAACGTTCCATATGCCGTCAGTTTGTACCAGAACATGGAGAACAGGTCTTCTGTTACCCATTCGTTCCGTTCCGTCCAGCGGGTATTGGTGCGTCGGTGCATTGTCTGTACCAGCTGTAGACTGTACCCTTTACGTTGTCCCTTGGCTTCTGTGTTCGGGGTATAAAATAGTGTGTCGTTCGTGTCAAACTGCATGCCAGTGTATACCAGGAAAAGGCCGTCTCCTTCTTCTTCGAACTTGCGGCACACCGTCTCCAGATGGCTTTCGAACCAATAGTCGTCCGACGGCAGGTAGGCTATCAGTTCCCCGCCTGCCGCGTCCAGTCCCTGGTTCAGGGCGTGTCCCAGTCCCGTGTTCTGACTGTTCTTTATGTAATGGATTCTTTTGTCCTTCAGATAGTCGGCAATGAAGGTTTCCGTCTCGTCCGTGCATCCGTCGTTCACCAGGATGAGTTCCCAGTCCGTATAGGTCTGCTTCGTCAGGCTCAGCAGGGCACGTCGTATAAAGCCGCACTGGTTGTAGGTGGGCATGATGACTGATACTTTCATAGGCATATGTGTTACTCAGTATATGTTTTGTGCAAATGTAAGCAATGTTTTCCTGATGTTGTACCTGCATGTGTATGTTATAGAACACATATCAGGAGCAGGATTCTATACAAGGTCGTTCCAATTTTTCCTTGGACTACCTTTTCCCTCTTTTCTTCTTGTTTTCAGACTGATCTCTTACGATGACCTGTTCTCCCGGTTCCTCATACCGGAAGTCCAGGAAGTCCTCCGGGTCACGGTACCAAATCATCTTTTCCAATGAACGCAGGTAGCTGTCCAGCTTACCCCTTCCTTTGTCGGTATAGAGTATGGTGAGCTGGATGAAACTGCGGCCATTCTTCTGTATGGTCAGTCCCAAGGCATGCTTGTATTTCCGTTTATATGGTTTTCCCCATACCTCCAGCGGAAAGCTAATGACCGTATCGGCGTTGAAAGCCCGGCGTGCATAATCCGTAGTGTGATAATGGACGGGGTAAGTCCATCTCTTCGCCTTTATCGCATTGTGACGCAGATAACAGTACACACTGCTTTCGTGTACCTCATTCATGAGAGGAGGAGGACAGTTTTCGGCACACCATGGTTCTATGCCGAGAAACAGGATAAAATCTTTGTTGTCGGAATATATCCGGTGGCAAGGCCATATCTCGTCTACATCGTTAAACTCCGGTGAGTTCAGAAACTCCATGGGGTCTATATCGTTATTGCAATAGAAACCGTCGGGTAAATCGAAAAGCACTTGATTGAGCATGAGATAGAGGCTGTTATGATTGCCTGCTATATTGGTCAAGTAATCATAGTAGCACGGACTTTCTTGTGCTCTCACATTTAGGGATGAGAACAGCAGTAACAGGCAGCATAGATGCTTTATCTTCATGCCAAATGCTCTTTGATTATCCTATTTTATATACCGTATAGACAAGGTCTTTATCAGTACGCTGGTTTATATGGTATCCGGTTCCTCATACCGGAAGTTCAGGAAGTCCTCCGGATCCCGGTACCAAATCATCTTGTCCAGTGAGCGAAGGTAGCTGTCCAGCTCTTCTTCCTTATTATAAAGGGTGATGAGCAGGATGTGTCCCCTTCTGTTCTTTTGTATGACCATGCCCTGCGCGTGTGCGTACCGCCGTCCATACGCTTTTTTCCATACCTTCAGCGGAAAGGTGATGACAGTGTCGGCATTGAAAGCTTGGCGGGCATAGGCTGTGGGGTGGTAGTAGTGGGGAAAATTACGGAGGTTTTTTTGTCCGCTGTTCAGTTCTGCATAGTTGGCTATGATGCCCTTATGGTACTGCATCAAATCCATCATTGCGTCGGCTTCCTCTTTTGGCCACGATAAGAAGAAGCTGGAAGTGGTGTGTACTTCCATCAGTGTGAGGAAGTCCTTGTTGGCGGACTTGATGAGAGAACAGTCACTTGTCCGATCGTCTTTCTTTCCTTCGGGCATTTGCAGAAAGGTTTTGTCTGTCCGCCCGAAGGCGTCGCACCAGAAACCGTCGGGAAGCTCGAAAGCCACTTCGTCCAGCATGAGGTAGAGGCTGTACCGGCCTGTCATGCTGGCCAGATAGTCATAATAGTCCGCACTTTCCTGGGCATCTGCCTGTGGGGAGAGAAAGGGAAGTGACAGGAGCAGAAAGGGTAGGAGTCTTTTCATATACTTATACGTCCGTTTATTCAGGTTTAACACGTTTACATCTCCATATAGTTCCACGAAATTTTCTTGTCCATCAGGAAGAGTCTCAGTGTTTCTTTCCTGCTTTTCCCGGCCATACTGCGCATCAAGTCGCGAATCAGGTTCTGCTTGTCCAGGGAATCCAGACTCTTCCATGGAAGATCCAATGCATTCGCCACATCTTCATACGTATATATGCGGTTGTCTCTCAGGTAGAGTGTCCCTATATATCCTTTAAGCATCGAATCCCAGGCTATGTTGTCTTCCGGCTGCAAACGGTATTTTTTGATTGTGGCTTTCTCGTCAAGTGCCACCTTGGCGTAGATGCTGTCCGCTTCCTTCTTCCTTCCGCCCAGTTCCAGCAACATGGCTTTTGCCCGTTGGTAGCTGTTGCCTTGACCCCATTCATCTTCCAGCTGGCTGATGCAGCGCACGGCTTCCTTGTGTTCGCCTGCGGCCGACAGTATGTATGCCCTGTACTGGCGTTTTTTCCGGCTGCCTCTCAGAAAGATGGCTTCGTCCAGCAGCTCTGCAGCTTTCAGCAGGGTGTCGCGGTTGTGGGGAAAGCGCTTGGCCAGACGCATGGCCTGCTTGTATTTGCGGTCGGATACTTTGCTCTCGGTGGATGAGCCGAAGATGTTAAAAGACAACGGTAATTGCAAAGGTAACCCTTCACGGATTAACGTATCTACGGCATCTGGCTCAAACATAACAGCATCATAAATATAAGGGTTGTATGAAATGTCCAAGTACGCCATGAAGCCATCAAACTGGATGTTTCTTCCAAGCCTGTTGTGTGATACATTAAGTTTACGTAGTGAAACACCTTGGACTGTTACAGCCTCGTGCAGCTTGTTGTAAGACAAGTCCAGTTCACGCAATGTGGGAACTGGCGGCAAGTGGAATTCACCTTCAAACCGGTTGTGTGACAAGTCCAGCTTTTCCAGGCCAAGGGGCAAACATTCTTTTTTAAGTTCACTCAGCAGGTTGTGCGACAGATCCAAGGATCTTATTGCGTACATGGACAAGTCTGGAAACTCTGTCAGGCTGTCGCCGGATAGGTCGCAATGCTCTATGATGTGGATGGGCGGTTCCTGGCGGAGGCATTCCAGCTTGGTGAGCCGGATGGTGTTCGCCGGCGCGGGCTCTTGTTTCTGTGGGGAAGTGCATGATAAAAGCAAAAGCGGTGCGATGACTAAAAAGACAATATTCCCTTTCATCATATTCGTGGTGTTATTTCGGAATTCTTCCAATGCGTCACAGTATTTTTTTGTGCATCGTTTTGTTGATACCGGTCTCTGCTGTGTTCATATCGGTGCGGATATTCGGTGGTGCTTCTCCATCAGCTCCACCTCCCATTTGTGGAGGATGGAGTCGGCTTCGGCTTTACTGATGATATACTCTTCATGATAGTCCACGTCAGTGTTATAAAAATCTTCATCTTTCGCATAATAATAGTTAAAGCCTAAAGAATTGAATTTGGTATCCAAATAATCTGTTTCATTTTGCTTTGGTTTGCTGTAGTAATAATAGACAAAAACAGTCTTGTATCCTCCCCATGCCCATTCCAGCTTTTCTCCGTTTGTATAATCATCCCGTTCGCAGATAAGCTTTCCCGTCTTATCATAATATATCACTTTGAGCGTATGTGTCAGAGGAGATGACAGATTACCTTTCGGACGTTTCCAGGAAGTGGAACCGGCATAAAGGGATGGCTCTTCCGTTAGCCAGACAACCCAGTCGGAGTCCAGCGGCTCGATGCCCAGCTCCTGGCGTACAGGGTTGTGCTCCACACCGTAGCGTGGTGGAGGGCTTTGGAACATCCCCCAGCACCCGCACAGCAGTGGACACAACATGGTCAATATGCAGGAATGACGTGTTTTCATACGCTGATGGTTTCTGACCAGCTCCACACTTCGCTCATTGTGCCGCCCAGACCGATGTACGTATCGCGGTTGCAATTTTTTATAATGGAGTCATGATAAGGGTTTTCATCCTTTCCATCTTTTCTCAGACGTGTGGCAGACTCCCAGCCTGTGGTGTTACGTACAGTGTATTCCAACGTATATGTTCCGTCGTGGTTGTCTATAATGTCTATGTCAACGCTGTACGATCCCAGGAAAGAGGTGGCCGTGTTCAGTTCCAATACGCCATCCACAAATTCCGGCACGTCATAGGTCCACGTGTTGTGATAATGGGAAAGGTTGTTTTGCCTTATCTGTTCCATGACCTTTTTGCGTGCCTCCAACACACCTTCTTGCTTCTGCAAGTCTTTGGTGGTGAACGCATCTTCACCAAAGTAGAAGATATATTCTCCTTTTCATTGATTTTCATGTTCGACCTGTCCAGTTCGAACAGCCAGATGGAGAACAGGTCTCCCCAGCCTATGCTGTTGGGGTCTGTTTCCACTATCTTGTCTATATATCCGCCCGCTTCGTCAAGTGCGTTTTTCACATCTTGCAGTTCTCCGGGATATTGGGTCGCAATGGAAGAGACCTTATTGAATACCTGATAGGCTATTTTCGCCGATTCTGTAACGGTGTCTTTCACCGCATCTGCAAGCATCTCCTTAATGGAGTCGCAGGCATCGGACAGGAAGTCCTTGAGGTCATCTATAATGGACGGGGTATTGTCCTGTGAGCCTCCTCCCCTGTTGTCCTCCTCTATATGCGACCAGTATTCTTCGTCCGGAGTGAAATAGGGTTCCTGTCCTTCCGGAGTGTTTTCTCCATGCCACACGTCGCCTCCGCTTCCCGGCCATGAGGAACCTGTCCCTGACCCGGAACCTGACCCTGATTCATCCGGATAGCCTCCGTCCGGATATTTGTACGGATGGTAATCGTCCGGCGGGGTAATCACCACTTCGGGCAGGTAGCCACCGTCAATGTCATAGCCGTATTCCTGACCGTAGCGGTCGTAATAGGTCCCGTAGCCATAACCGTTCGGATAATAATAGCCGTCGTAGGACAGGCTGTTTGTTGTAGGATAGCTGTTTGCTTCAGGACGTATCATTCTCAGTCCGATGAAGTCATTTCGTGTAAGCTTTCTCTTGGCCATAATATTTTAATTTAAAGTTGTTTGTTTCTCCGGTTCAAGCGGTGTGCGCTATGTAGGCGGGCATGTTTCCATATGTTAGCGTGGTGTGTGTCGTTTGTCCGCCTCAAAGATAATAAATTGGGATAATAATGCCATATGTTTATGTGTCTGTTCGTCAATATTTAACATTCCGTCGCTTTGCATCCTGTTGTCAAAGCTGTGTTCATATCGGTGCAGATATCCGGTGGTGCTTCTCCATCAGCTCCACCTCCCATTTGTGTAGGATGGAGTCGGCTGCGGCTTATGGCATCCGGCTGCCTGTATCCGAGAGTCAGTCTGTCGGAATAGGTGTCGTGTCACACTCACGCAACAGTTTCAGTATATGGTCCCTGCATGCCCGGTGACGTTCGAAGTCGGCGGCCCGGATGGTCATTTCCGCCAGATTGAGAGCTTTCCGCAGCGAATCCGGATTGTGGCTGTGGTGTGTGGCCAGCTGCCGGGCTTCGTTGTACATCCTGATGATGTCCAGCCTTTCCAGCCAGTCTTTCCAAGGTTCTTTGTAGTATGAGTCCAGATACGGACATCCTGTGCAGATAAACGTGTCTGCCAGGGTAGGCTCGAAGGGAAGGTGCCGGTACATGTGGGGGTTGTGTGACAGGTCCAGATACTGCGAGGCGGAAAGCCGCACATGATAGTCCAGCCTGTTGTGGGCCAGAATGAGCTTGCGGAAAGGGATGTCGCTCATGAAGCCGACCAGCCTGTTGTGTGACAGGTCCAGTTCCCGCAGTACGGGAAACGGACAGCTGTCCAGTTTCACTTCACCGGCCAGCCGGTTGTACGACAGGTCCAGCCGCTCCAGTCCGCGTGGCAGATATCCGGACGGAAGGGTGTCCAGCAGGTTATGCGACAAGTCCAGCGACCGTATCACATACCTTGACAGGTCAGGAAACTCCGTGAGGCTGTCGCCGGACAGGTCATAGTAATCCATCACCGAGTCGGGACGAACATGGCGGAGGATTTCCAATTTGCCGGAATCCGGTTCCGGAGTTTCCGCCTTTCGCTCCGTGCAGGAAGCTGCGGACAGCCATATGGCCGTACCTGCGGCCATCAGTATTCTTATGTTTTTCTTCATAATATGATTCGATAGCCTTCCCATAAAAAGTTCTCCATCAGTTCTTTGTCTCTTACCAATGCCTCAAGCACTTCTTTTCTGCCTCCCCTGCTGAAGGCCGATGCAAGGCTGTGTAGCAGCTCTTCGTCTTTCATGCCGCCCGGTAAGGATGTGCCGCCGAATACTTTTATCCAAGCTTCCCTGGCTGTATAGGGCTTGCCTTCCGTCACATAGAGCATGACCATGAAATTGGCCAGACTGTGGGCGTTGTTCGACTGCCGCAGATTTTTCTTCATGGCAGGCACCGCCATTGCATACCTGTTTCGTGCTTCCTCTTCCTGTCCGCAAAGTTCCAGCAGTATGCCTTGCAGTAGCAGGTCATTGTTCAGCCTGTTTTTCAGCCAGCTTATGTTCTCTATTTCGTGTAGCCAGGCCTGTGCTTTGGCATATTGTCCCAGCAGCGTCAGGATTACGGCCTTACGGTAGAGGTTGTAATCATCTTTGTATGCTCTGATGGAAGCGCTCATCTGTTTGAGTGCCTTCCGCAGTGAGTCAGGCCGGTCTGCATACCGCTCCATCAGCTTTTCGGCTTTAAGACAGAATCGGGATGATATGGCCTCCCGTTCACGGTTCCATCCGAATATTATGGGAAAGCTCAAAGGCTTCCCTCCCGCAGCCTCGTCCTGACTAATGTGTCCACTCCGTCCATGTTGGGAGAAAGGCGGGGATACAGGTCTTTGTTGTACGACACGTCAAGGTAATCTGTTACGGCAGCATCAAGCTCGTAGTCCAGCCGGTTGTGGGCCAGAACCAGTTTGCGCAGGCGGGGGCCTATGAATCCTTCCAGCCTGTTGTGCGACAAATCTACTTCTGTCAGACTGAAAAAAGAACTCCGGTGCATTATCAGACTGCCTTCCAACCTGTTGTGTGACAGATTCAGGACTCTCAGCGTAGGGAAGGAATAAGGTTTCACATACCATAAGCCCTCTATCCGGTTGTGTGACAAGTCCAGCCTTTCCAGCCCCAGCGGCAGACGTTCGGGGATGATGGTGTCCAACTGGTTGTGTGACAGGTTCAGCGAACGTATCATGTACCTTGACAGGTCAGGGAACTCCTTCAGGCTGTCGCCGGACAGGTCGTAACAGTCCATCATTGAGTCGGGACGGACGCAGTAGAGGCTTTCCAGCTAGGAAAGCGTGTTGTCCTGCAGGTTACCGTTACAGGCTGTCAGGCAGAAGCCGCAACAGATGGCAATCAATATACTTTTATCTGAAATCATTGCGGAGAACCATTGTTATTAATTTTATAGTAGGACAAAATTGATTTGCGAAAATGATTCAAATGCAATGTCATCCCTGTAGAGACGTGGCACGCCGCGTCTCTACAACAGGGCTAACGTTTTTTCGCAATTCATTTCTCATTGGTTGTAAATTTAAACACGCAACGTAAGGTCGGTGGGGGAGGTGGGGGAAGAAGGAGCGGTATATCCTCTTCTTTTATCTGTGTACCTTCCACCAGAAATGTGTCTGTTTCTCCTTTACCGGGAAACGGTTTTTTACTCAGATGCAGATACTCGTTATATGAGACATCTAGATAATCTAGTAGATTGTAAGCTTCTACACGTTCATATAAATTGTTATGAGCCAATATCAGTCTCCGTAAACTGCGCTCTCTGACGGATATTCCTTCTAACTTATTGTATGACAGGTCCAGTTCTCTCAGCACAGGCATGCTGCCTTCCTTTACCTCCAATTCCCCTTCCATCCGGTTGTGCGACAGGTCCAGCCTTTCCAGTGTCAGCGGCAGACGTTCGGGAATGATGGTATCTAACCGGTTGTGCGACAAGTCCAGTGAACGTATCACGTACCTTGACAGGTCGGGAAATTCCGTGAGGCTGTCGCCGGACAGGTCGTGGTAATCCATTACCGAGTCGGGACGGACGCAATAGAGACGTTCCAACTTGGGGTGTTGTTCCGCGCAGGACATGCACGCGAACAGGCAAACAATCCATGTGATGCGGGTATACAGTCTAAAATTCAGTTCCATAGTCATCGTAGAATTCATTGGATGTATTTTAAAATATTCCTATCTCCCCTTTCCCTTTTTCCCTTCCGCAGGGCGTAGCAGGCGCAGCCCCGCAAAATCTTATTTGGTGATTCTCTTTTTGGCCATAGACTTTTGTTTTTTAGGTTGTTTTGCAAATATACACTATTTTCACTACAATTGTCCATAGATTTCTTATGTTATGCAACATGTTTCCCGTCCTTTGTCACTTTGACACTTTGCATTCCTTTAACACGGAGAATCGCGTATTTCCGGCCAAGTGCAGGTCTGGTGGGAAAGAACGCAGGATTTTTGGGCCTTTCTTTTTGTATATTAGGCGGATAAGCCGAAATTTAACATTTCAAACGCCCTCAGAAAACGCGGAAAAGTCTGTCCGGAAGCCCGTTTTACGCAGGGCGGAGGCTGGCAATAGGTCATCAGGAAGCGGGCAATAGGTCATCCGCCGGCTGACAATGGGTCGCCAGCCGGCCGATAAAGGATTTTCCGCACGGTGAAAATAGGCTTTCTGCCTGCGTGCTGTTAACATAAAGAAACAGATAAGCCTTATATATGGATTTATTTAACGTATATAAAGGGATTTATCCGTACATAATCTGTTTTTCCGTCCTGTTTTGAAAAAGGACCGGTAAGCGGAAACGGCGTTTTAACATCTTTATGACAGGAAAAGCGGGGAAACGGTGTGATTCTGTATGTCGGAAGTCAGAGGCAATCTTTTCCTGTGGCGTGGCAGGGCGGAGTGCAGATAAAGACAAGTGCCTCAACGAAATAGACGGACAATGTAGGATATTTCCCGAATAACCGCTATCTTTGCAGCCCGAAACAATAGGTATTATATGCAGAATATTAGAAACATTGCCATCATTGCCCATGTGGACCACGGAAAGACCACACTGGTGGACAAGATGCTGCTGGCCGGACACCTGTTCCGCAGCAACCAGGCCACGGGCGAGCTGATGCTGGATAACAACGACCTGGAGAGGGAAAGAGGGATAACCATTCTTTCGAAGAATGTCTCCATCAACTACAAAGGAACAAAAATCAACATTATTGACACTCCGGGGCACAGTGACTTCGGAGGCGAGGTGGAGCGCGTGCTCAACATGGCCGACGGCTGCCTGCTGCTGGTGGACGCCTTTGAGGGTCCCATGCCGCAGACCCGCTTCGTGCTGCAGAAGGCCTTGCAGATAGGGCTGAAGCCCATTGTGGTGGTGAACAAGGTGGACAAACCCAACTGTCGCCCGGAGGAGGTGTACGAGATGGTGTTCGACCTTATGTTCAGCCTGAACGCCACGGAAGAGCAGCTGGACTTCCCCGTGATATACGGGTCGGCCAAGAACAACTGGATGAGTACGGACTGGCGCAAGCCTACCGATGACATAACTCCCCTGCTGGACTGCATACTGGAGCACATACCCGCTCCGCAGCAGCTGGAGGGCACGCCGCAGATGCTGGTCACTTCGCTGGACTACTCATCGTACACGGGACGCATAGCCGTGGGCCGCGTGCACCGGGGAACCCTGAAGGAAGGCATGAACGTGTCGCTGGCCAAGCGCGACGGCACCGTCATCAAGACCAAGATAAAGGAACTGCACACGTTCGAAGGCATGGGCCGCGTGCGTGTGCCCGAAGTGTCGTCGGGCGACATCTGTGCGCTGGTGGGCATTGACGGGTTTGAGATAGGCGATACCGTATGCGACTACGACAATCCCGAACCGCTGCCGCCCATAGCCATTGACGAGCCTACGATGAGCATGCTCTTCACCATAAACGACTCGCCCTTCTTCGGACGGGACGGAAAGTACGTCACTTCGCGCCACATACACGACCGCCTCATGAAGGAGCTGGACAAGAACCTGGCCCTGCGCGTGAAGAAGAGCGAGGAAGACGGCAAATGGATTGTGTCCGGACGCGGCGTGCTGCATCTGTCCGTACTCATCGAGACCATGCGCCGCGAGGGATACGAGCTGCAGGTGGGACAGCCGCAGGTCATCTATAAGGAAGTGGACGGCGTGAAATGCGAGCCTATAGAAGAGCTTACCATCAACGTGCCCGAGGAGTATGCCAGCAAGATCATTGACATGGTGACGCGCCGCAAGGGCGAGATGGTGAAGATGGAGACGGCGGGCGACCGGGTGAACCTGGAATTCGACATGCCTTCGCGCGGCATCATAGGCCTGCGTACCAACGTGCTTACGGCCAGTGCCGGAGAGGCCATCATGGCCCACCGGTTCAAGGAATACCAGCCTTATAAGGGCGAGATAGAGCGCCGCACCAATGGTTCCATGATAGCCATGGAGACGGGCACCGCCTTTGCCTATGCCATAGACAAGTTGCAGGACAGGGGACGTTTCTTCATCTTCCCCCAAGAAGAGGTGTATGCCGGACAGGTGGTGGGCGAGCACTCGCACGAGAACGACCTGGTGGTGAACGTGACCAAGAGCAAGAAGCTGACCAACATGCGCGCCAGCGGCTCCGACGAGAAGGCGCGGCTCATTCCGCCCGTGCAGTTCTCGCTGGAAGAGGCGCTGGAATATATCAAGGAAGACGAATATGTGGAGGTGACTCCGAAGTCCATGCGCATGCGCAAGGTCATATTGGACGAGAACGAGCGCAAGCGCGCGAAGAAAGGATAGTTGAATATCCGCAAAGCTTCTGTTCAGTTACGAGCTACAGCTACGAGTGACGGGTAGGGGCTCAGAACGCAGCCAACTTGTGGCTCGTGACTCGCAGCTGGATATAAAACGGGAAGAGGCGCAGACCGTACAGGTCTGCGCCTCTTCTGCATTCGTCCGGCACAGAGAGCCGGTCAGCGTCTGGTGGGGCGCGGTCCCATATAGGAACGTTTCAGTCCGCCGAAGTCAAGCACTATCTTCTGCAGCACCGTGCCTGCGTCGCCGCAGATGATTTTCACGGTGTGGCGTCCGGGCTTGTCAATGTGCAGGGTGGTCTTGTTCACCCGGCAGTTCTTCAGTACGCTTTCATACCATATCTGGGCATATTCGAAGGAAGAGGTAGACGGGTTCATCACCGGCCCTTCGTCTATGCATACGCCGTACTTGGTCTCTATGTTGGTGGATTCGTGTCCGGCATAGCCCCGGTCGTTGCTTATGGGGAAGGTGGGCAGCACGTAGGTGTACACGTCTACCGAGCCTTGTTCAAAGGTGTAGAAGTCGTACTCCAGACGGGGTGTGCTGCGTCCGGCCGTGCGTTGTGCCGGAGCCATGGGGTCGCCCAGCTGTACGGCGGTGTTCTCCACGCCCAGGTTGGGGATGACGCGCATCTTGATGTCCTTGTTCTCCGACTTGCGGTGGAACCTTGCGGCATCGATGGACAGGTATCCGTTGGTCTCCACGAACAGGGTGTCCAGTTCCTCACGCGAGGGCGATGCCGGATTGAAGGCCGATACCAGTACCTGCTCTTTCTGGTTGCCTGCGGTCAGCGTGACGGTGCCCAGCAGCTGTTCTCCTGCGGGAGCCTTGTCCCAGTCGACGGACACTTCGATGCGGTCCTCCGTAGCAGTCTGTCCGCCTTTCTTGTCCAGCACAATCCAGCTGTCCGAGGCTGTAGCCTTCCAGTCGAGTGTGGCTTTGCCTTTATTGAACACATCTATGTAATAGGTGCACGGCAGGTATGCGCTGAAGCAAGGCAGCGAGTGGAAGCTTTTCAGTCCCTTGAGCACGTCCTCGCCTTCGGCCATCACGCCCATCACGGCACCTTCCGCCAGCTGCGGCTGCCGCAGTTTGGGCATCTCGAAGTAAGCGGCGGCAAAGCCTTGCTTCATGGTCATCACGTGGTTCCACTTCCCTCCCAGGAGGTTGTTGTATCCGGCGGTGATGATGTCCAGACTGTCGTGGCACAGGCGGGCCTCATCGGCCTGTTGCTGTGCGGCGGCACGCTGCTGTGTGGCATACCAGCGGTTGCGCTGTCCGGCCAGCACCATGCGGTTCAGCAGCTCGCATCCCTTTACCGGATAGTAGAGCAGCTGGTAGAAGCAGGGTTTCTGCTCTTCGGGCAGCGCGTCGAGTATGCGTTCCACCGTGGCTCCTATGCGGCGGTATTCGGCCAGACGGCTGTCGGCCTCGCGGTAGTTGCAGAAGGAGAAGTCGGTGTCGGTGTTGCGCTCACGTCCGTGCTTGTCGGTGGCCCACTGGTATCCCCATCCCATGAATTCGGGCTTGCGGGCGAAGGCCAGCCGGTAGAAGGCGTCGGTCACGTCAAGGTACTCCGTCTTGTACCGGTCGCCCAGGAGGCTGCACAGCCATTCGGCTCTGTAGGTGGCCGCGCGCTCGAAACTGAAGGCGTCGATGTCGAAGGCCATGTTGAGGAAGTAGTCTACGGCAAATTCACACGACTTGATGTCTCCGGCGTTGAGCAGCCAGATGCGGTCTGCCGTAGCGTCATAGGCCTTGCGCAGTTCCTCGTACATCAGTGTGGGCGACACGGTGTTCATCCACAGGTGGTCGTGGGGCTTGCCCAGATAGGAGGCATGATAGTACACGCCCGAGCGTCCGGAACGTTTCTGCTCCTTAGGGCTGCTGAGCCGCTTCATGTAGCCGTAGTTGTCGTCGGGCCATATGATGGTCACGTCGTCGGGCAGTTCCAGCCCTTCGTCGTACACGTCGAGCACTTCTTTATAAGGGGTGAATGCCTGCGGGATTTCGTCGGCCGGCTTGCCTGTGACATCGGCCAGCATCTGGCGCTGTGCCATGAGGGCTTCCTGCAGCATGTCCTTGCGGTCGGACATGTCGTTGCTGGCCTTCATGGCCTTGTCGTGCAGTCCGCGCAGGGCCAGCGTGTAGACGTTCTCATAAGGTGCGGCTTCCTTAACGCGCGCCTTCAGCACACTGTCCACCCCTTGACGGTTGCCTATGTAGTCCCATTCGCCCATGGTCTTGCCGTTCCATTCGCTGGCCGTGTTGAACAGCAGCGGCTCGCAGTGCGACGAGCCCATGACGATGGCGAAGGAGTCGGCTACCTGCCGGTTCTCCTCCAGCTTGTGGAAAGCCAGTGAGGCGTCGTGCATGGCGGGGCACAGGTAGTTGGCCTGCAGGCGGAGCAGAAGCTCGCACACTTTGGCGTAGGTCTTGGGGCCGAAGTTCCGGCGGTCGGTCTCGTAGTTGTCTCTGGCCCAGCGGTACAGTCCCCAGTCTTCATCGTTGATGAAGATGCCACGGTATCTCACCGAAGGCTCCTTGGACAGCATGGGGCTTACCTTGAGGTAAAGGTTTTCCCGGTGTGCCACGGGAGCGTCGGCCCACCAGTACCATGGCGACACGCCTATGGCCCGCGACACGGACAGCAGTCCGTATGCCGTGCCTCTGCGGTCGCTGCCCGCAATGACCAGCGCCTGCTTTATGCCGCGCACGGGGTTCTTCACCAGCTGCATCCGGAAGCTTTCCCAGCGTCCTTCCAGACTGTCGGTGTCCAGCTTGCCTTTTTCGGCCAGCCGGTCAATCAGGGCGTTGTGTCCCAGCGTGCCTACTATAAGGCAGTATCCCTTCAGCCCGTCTTCCTTGTCGGTGCAGGCAAGGTCTTTGCCGGTGACGCGCTTCACGTCTCCGGCAAAAAGCTTTGCGGCTGTCTTTACTACCGTAAAGTCGCTGTCGTCATAATACAGCGTGGCGCCGCCTTTTGCGTCAATCAGTCTGAACACGTCGCTTCCCCCGCTTTGGGGCGACAGCGACACCTGGGCTGTGACGGCGGATGAGGTGAATGCCGCCATGGCACCCAGTACAATAAGTTTCAATAATTTCAGATGTTTCATATGCTATGATGTTATCAGTGTCATTCCAGGTTTTCCGTATCGGTGCATATGGCCACACTCACACGCGAGTCGGCACAGCCGTAGTATAGATAGAGCTTGCCTTTGCGGTAGACCAGTCCTTCCAGGAATACGGTGCCGTTGACGTACTGTCCGCTCTTCTCGAAAGGTTCTTGGGGCACGAAGAAAGGTTTGTCCAGCCGTTTGAGGAGTTTGTAGGGGTTGGCGTTGTCAAAGAGCATCTGTCCTCCGCAGTAAGCTCCGGCATGATAGGCCGTGTCGCCCCGCAGTCCGGGATTGTTCTTTCCGTTGTACATCAGTATGATGCCTTGTCGGGTACGTATGGCCGGAGGGCCGCACTCGGTCATCTGGCTGTCGAAGTGTCCTCTTCTTGGCGAGGCCAGTTTCTTCAGCTCCTGCTTTTCGTCCAGTACGGGATACCAGTCGGTCAGGTTGTCCGATGTGGCGGCGTAGACGGCATATTCCCCCCAGTACATGAAGTATTTTCCGTCTACTTTATCAATGACCAACTTTCCGTCCTTCACCTTGGTCAGTATGGATGCCGACTTGGTGGCTATCCGGGCAAAGCGTCCGCCGTAGGCTTCGGCAAAGGCCGGCCCGTGCTTGGTCCAGTGTTTCAGGTCCCGTGAGGTGGCTACAGACAGACGTGGCGTCTTGCGGTTCCACGAGGTGTAGAGCATGACGTACAGTCCGTCTTCGGTCATGGCCACACGCGGGTCCTCGCATCCTCCGGGCCAGTCGTATTCGCGGAAGTCATCCTGGTCGGGATAGAGTACAGGAGTGTTGTCGCGTTTGAACTTGAATCCGTTCCTGCTCTCGGCATAGCCTATGCGCGACGTACGTTTTCCTATGCCTGTGGCCGAATTGTCTTCGGCACGGTAGAGTACTACTATTTTGCCGTCTTTCAGCGTGGCGGCAGGGTTGAACACGTCGCTTTCCTCCCATTTCACGTCTTTGCCGTTCATGGGACATGGAAAGCTGATGTCGGGCCGGGGTTCGATTACGGGGTTTACGCCTTCGGGGCGCACAAAGGGACCTATTGCCCAGCTGTTGTCCTCTCCGCCGTCGGCATGAGCCGTGACGCAAGGAATCGTGAGGCTGATGGCGGCCAATGCGGCCGTAAGTTTCAGTATGTTCATAATAAATGGTGGGAATTTTGTTTCTTGATAGGGGAAAAAGTCAAGACGAAGGACGGGGAAAGTGCGGTGTCCGTCTTTTTCCCCGTGCTTCGCCTTTGGTATCCGTCCTGTGTCCGGATAGGATACGGGCGGTTATTCTACCAGTGTGCGGGTGTCATCCTTGATGTTCCATCCCTTCAGGCGCAGTACCACTCCGTTGCCTGTGTTCTTTTCTGCTGTCTCTATGGTCACGGTCTTGCGTTCTCCGGGCAGCAGGGTGAAGAAATTGTCCGTATAGAAGGACGGGCGTATGGGACTCATCTGGGAGTTGAGGCATTGCAGCTGGTTGAAGAAAGCTATTCCGCGCGAGGTGTTGCGCAGGGTCACATCCACCAGGAAGCGTCCGTCTTCGTTGCGTGTCTTGTAGGACATCTTCACTTTGGCCTGTTTCATGTCGGCCAGCTGTTCGAATCCTGATGTGGCAGGTCCGGTTACGGTGTTCGGGCCTTCATATTTGTCTTTGGAACGCCAGTAGAAGTTGTCCGACACTTCCTTGCCTTCCGCATCCTTGAGTGACAGATGGATGAAGTGTACTTGTGATATGTTTTCGGGGAAGTCTATGCGCATCACGTCATTGGCCACGCCGTCATTGGGCAGGTCCACGGTTGCGGTCTTCTGCCAAACCTTGCGGCTGTCTATGTCGTATACGGTTGCCGTCACGCTGTAGCCGTTGAATTCCTGATAATAGTCGTTCACTACCGATACGGTGTTCTTCAGGTAGTCGAACTGGGCATGCAAGGGTTCCAACGAGCGGGCTGTGTGATACAGCGAGGCTGTGGGTTCGAGAGACCAGTCCCACATGCGTGCGCTGACCTGGCGTACCGGACAGTTATGATACCAGAACAGCAGTCCCGAACAGAACCGGTCGCCATATCCCAGTTTGTTGTAGTTCCATACTTCCCATATGCTTTTCGAGTTCATGGCTCCTACAAGCTGTCCTTTTTCGGCAAACTCTTCAATGGATTGGGATGTCCCGTATTCGTTGACCAGGTCGGTGTAGAGTGTGCTCATCAGATGGAATCCGTTGCCGTCCAGGTAATCCCATACGGCCTTGTTGGCAGGCCACAGGTCTTTTTCGTCCATCATTTCGCGTAGGATTTCTACGGTGGGCAGCGTGGGCGCTCCGTATTCGGGGTTGAATCCGTTGACGCGGCTTCCACGTGGCGATGCTGTGTCGTCATAGTGTTGCATGGGATTGACTTGCTTGTAAGGGCTTCCATCGTGTATTCCCGCGCATTCTGACTGCATCTGATATCCGCGTGTGCCGTCCAGCTTGTCCAAGGTCTCCTTCATGCCGGTCATTTCACTGCTTTCGTTCGAAGCCACGTAGTAAGCCAGACAGGGATGGTTGCGCAGACGCTTCACGGTGGATGTCACGTTGTTGAAGTACACGCTGCGGTCGTGCGGATGGCGTGTGTCGCCCGTCATCCAGAATTCCTGCCATACCAGAATGCCCAGTTCGTCGCACAGCTGGAAGAAGTAGTCGCTTTCAGCGATGCCCCCTCCCCACATGCGCAGCAGGTTGATGCCAGCCTGACGTGTGTAACGCAGCTCGGCATAAGTGCGTTCGTCGCTGGTGCGTAGCATGGCTTCGGGAATCCAGTTGGATCCTTTGATGAATAGCGGATGTCCGTTGACGTAGAACAGCCGTGACTTGTCGGGTGTGTTGGTGTCTGAGGTGATTTCGCGTATGCCGAAACGTGTGCTGACCGAGTCGCATGCCACACCTTTTACATAAGCGGTGAGCTTCAGCTCATACAGGTTCTGCGGACCTTTGTTCACAGGCCACCACAGACGCGGGTTGTCTATGACCAGCTGGGGAAAGTCTTCCGGTGAGAAGGTGACTGTCTGTTCGGCTCCACGGGCCAGTTTGACAGTCTTTTCAAAGGTGATACCTTCGCCTACAATCTCTCCTTTGATGGTACATTGCACAAGATTGTTTCCGGTTGAGGGATTGATGACTTCCACCGATATGGTTTCTTTTGCTCTGTCATAGTCTGGTTTGTCCAGCTCTGATTTGATGAACGGATGTCTCAAGTCCACTGCGCCTGTAGCATAGAGCGATATGCTGCGCCATATGCCGGTGTTGCGGTCGCGTATGCCGTCCATGAATGTGAAGTCCCATCCCACGCTCATCAGCATGGTGGTATTCAGTCCGATGTTTCCGTTGCCTCCGTTGTGGAACTCGCCTGCGGCCCCCCAGTTCTTGGGGGCTACCGTACCTGGCACATCCACAGGATAGATCTTTACGGCCAATGCGGCAGTTTGTCCTGGCTTGACAAATTCGGTGACATCAATGTAGTCGGCTGCGAACATGCCAGTCATGCTGCTCAACAGGTTTCCGTTCACCCACACTTCGGCGCGGTAGTTTATGCCGTCCACTTGCAGCCATATTTTCTTTTTTGCGAAAGAAGCGGGGACTTCGAATTCTGTGCGAAACCAGTAGGTATAGAAGTCTCGTCCCGTCTTCGAGATGTCAGGGATAAGTCCTGATTCAATTTTGTTGTTCAGTCCATAATAGGGCTCGGGATAGACATCGTTGCTCACCAGCGAGTTGAGTACTGTTCCCGGTACAATGGCATTGAGCCATTTGCCGGTGTTGTATCCGGTTTTCGAGATAACTTCGCCTCCGTCGGCCACATCGCCCGCTTTGGCCATAAGCCATTGGCAGGTGCCTCCGTGTGCGGTTTTCGAATCTAGCCAAATGTGGTCTGTTGACCGGCTCAGGTTGTCCTTGTTTTGTCCGTACATGGCTGTTGTACATAGCAACGACAGCAACAGTAGGAAAATTACATTCAATTTGCGCATGTTTGTTTTTTTAATAAAGTAAATACAATGTTCGGTTTTTCTTTTTTGGGGGTGGTCTGCCTCAAGTCTTTCCCTATCCTTCTTTCTTTCGGTGGAAGAGGCTTGTAGGGAAAATGTTCTGGCACGATGGTAGGCAGAATCCGTACAGATTTCCTGTGACAGCCTGTAAAAAGATAACGGGGGAAAGGGAAACCGTGTTCCCGTTCCGCACCGCATATCTTTTAGTAGAGGAGACCGTTCGTCTTCGTCCTCTGCATAGGATGTCAATGAAAAAATGTTATCCTTCGAACAATCTGTTGCCTTAAAAAAGCACTCACCTGTTAAGAACAGGTTATCCAAGAATTTGAGGAGTACAAAAATGATAAATTAGGTATATTCAAAGATTCGGATGTTACTCTTCTTCTGCGAGCAGCGCCCCTACACACCATAGCATAGGTGCCTGTCCGTGATAATCGCCCACGTTGCGCGGACGGTCATAATAGTATTGCTTGTCATTCTTTTTATTAGTGCCTACGCATACTTCGCGCACGTCGCCTTTCTCATTGATGTATTTCACCAAGGCAAGCCATGCCTTGCGTGCTGCCGGCGCGTAGGTCTTGGCGTCCAGCCATCCGTGTTTCACGCCCTGTATGAAGGCGTAAGTGAACATGGCCGAGCCTGAAGTCTCTGTCCAGCAGTCCGACTGGTCTATAAGCTGGTTCCACAGTCCTTCTTCGTTCTGGTATTTCAGCAGGCTTTCCATCATGGTATGGTAGCCTTGTAGTATGCGTGTGCGGTATTCGCTGTCTTCCGGAAGGCTGGCCAGCACATCGGCCATTCCGGCAGCCATCCATCCGTTGCCGCGTCCCCAGTAGTAAGGTACATCGGGAGCATGGTAGAACAGTCCGTTAGGACGTTGCAGGGAGTCAAGGTAGAGTACCATCTCGCGTGCCGTGCGGTCGATGTATTTGCGGTCTTCCGTCACTTTGTAGGCTTGCAGCTGTACGGCGGGAATCATGTACATGTCGTCTATCCACAGGCGTGTCTGCCAAGTATAGCCTTTGGCATCCCAATCTTTCTGTAACGAGTCGGCTTCTTCTGGGCAGTTCCATTGGCTGTCAGCATAGGGCATTCCCAGCTTTCTATAGCGTTCTTCGTCCGTCAGCTGGTACAGGGTAAGAGGCAGGCTGCCGAACATGTTTGCGTCCACGTGGTTCATTTTGGGCAGTGCTTTGCTGTTGGGGCCGAATATCGGCTCGAACTTGTCTTGCAGCTGCTTTAGCAGTTGCTTGTCGCCAGTGGCTTCTGCGAAGCGCAGGGAGCCGTTCCACGTGAAGGTCTTGGCGTAACTCATCATTTTTCCTACATTGCCTTTTTCTACGAAACGTTGGCTGAGGATTTTTCCCACTTCTTCCGGACGGCTGCCCTCGGGAAAGTCGCCAAGCGGGTTCGTTTGCGTGCACGATAAAAGGAAAGGAAACGCGCACAGGGTTGTAAACAGGTACTTTTTACACATAGAGACTGATTGTTGTTTTAGTTTGGGTATTGTTTTTTCCGGTGCAAATATAGGTACATCAGATTAATATGCATAGCAAAATCGTGCCAAATAATGTAACGGATGTCTCAAAACATGGTGTTTTCATGCTTTTTCTCCTGAAAAGTCTTTTGGAAGCACTCCGAACTGCTTGAAAAAACATTTGGAAAAGTAGGAGGGAGAGCTGAACCCTACCATGTAGCTGATTTCGTTGATGCGCACTTTGCCTTCCTTCATCAGTTGTGCGGCATGCTTCAGGCGTTCGACGCGCAGGTATTCGTTGGGCGAGAGGTTCACCACGCCTTTTATTTTGCGGTACAGGTTGGACCGGCTCATGCACAGGGCCTCGGCCATGTCGTCGGTGGTGAGGTCGGGGTTGGACAGGTTGGCGCGGATTACTTCGTCCAGTTTCCTGATGAAGTCTTCGTCGGTCTGGTTGGTGGCCATGGTCTTGGCTGTCACGAAGGGTGAGGTGGCAAAAGAGCGGCGCAGTTTGTCACGGTTGCTGATGAGGCTGTGTACGGAGGCTTGGAGGTATTCGGGCGAGAAGGGCTTTTCTATATAGGCGTCGGCTCCTATCTCCAGTCCGGCCACTTTGGACTGCATGTTGGTTTTGGCCGTGAGAAGCACCACGGGGATGTGGCTGTAGTCCAGACCCGACTTGATGCGGCGGCACAGTTCAAATCCGTCCATTACGGGCATGATGACGTCGCTTACCACCAGGCTCACCATGTGGCGGTCCAGCATGTCGAGTGCTTCCTGCCCGTTGGAGGCGTTGAGTATGGCATATTCGTGTGCGAACAGTCTGGACACGAAAGTCCGCATGTCGGGGTTGTCGTCTACTATAAGTATGGTGTTGCGGTCGGTCTTTTCCTCGCTTCCGTCCGGGAAGGTCCGCGTGCCGGCGGACGGTTCTTGGGGTTTCTCCTGTTGCTTTCCGGTGGGCAGGCTTATGGCCATGTCTTGTTTGGCGGGCAGGGTGAGCAGGAACACATTGCTCTGCTTGTCCGTCTCCATGGTCAGTGTGCCTCTGTGCAGCTCGGCCAGTGAGCGCGCCAGTGCCAGGCCTATGCCGGTTCCGTCGGTCATCTTTCCGTCGTAGCGCACGAAGGGCTGGAATATTTTCTCGCGTAGGGATATGGGTACGGGGGTGCCGTCGTTCTCGGTGCGTATGCTGAAGGTCTGGCGTGCCTTGTCTTCTGTGAGCCGGACGTGGAGGAAGGTGGCGGCATACTTCAGCCCGTTGCCCAGCAGGTTGCTTATGATTTTTGTGAAGGCTTCTTCGTTGACGTGGGCATATACGCTGTTTTCGGGCTTGTCCAGGACGAAGTCCATTCCTTTCTGCCTTGCCAAGGGGGTGAACCGGTGGAAGGTGTCCTGGAGTATGCACGATATGTCGCACTCTGCAAAGTTCAGGCGGTAGCCTTCGGTCTCGGTTTTCCGGAAGTCCAGCAGCTGGTTGGTGAGATGTAGCAGGCGTTCGGTGTTCTGCTGCATTATGTTCAGGTCTTCGCGTGTCTCGGCATCCATCTGCTTGCGTTGGAGTATGTTTTCCAGCGGGCCTTTTATCAGGGTGAGCGGTGTGCGCACCTCATGGGCCACGTTGGTGAAGAAGTCTATCTTGGCGTGGTATATCTCCCGTTCCTTTTCACGCTCGAACTTCTCTTTCTGTACGCGCCTTTCCCGTAGGGTTCGTTGCCTGAAATGGCGGAATATGGCTGTAGAGCATGCAGCCAGCAGCAGGACATAGGCCACCCAGGCCCATGCCGACAGGTAGAAGGGAGGCCGCACGCTGATGTGCAGCCGGCATTCGCCGGGACTCCATATGCCGTCGCTGTCCGAGGCTTTCACGCGGAAGGTGTAGTGTCCGCTCTTCAGGTTGGAGTAGGTCACCAGCTGGCTTTTTCCGGCGGTAATCCAGTCCTTGTCGAAATTTTCCAGCTTGTACCGCATGGGATTCCTTTGTGAGATTTCCGAACCGAGCGCGGCTATGCGCAGGCTGAAAGAGTTCTGTCCGGCGTCCAGCTCCACCTTATCGGTATAGGTGATGCTTTTCTTCAGGGGTGAGCCGGGGGCTCCGGCATACATTTTCTTATTGAACAGCATGAAGTCGGTGATGACGGGTGTGGGCATGACGGCACTTTCCGAAAAGGTCGAAGGGTCGAACGCCACGAAACCTTCTATGCTGCCGAAATAGATGGTTCCGTCGGAGGCCTTGAATCCGGAGCAGAAATTGAACTGGTTGCACAGCAGGCCATTGTCCGTAGTGTAAGTCTTGATGACCGATTTCTTGTCAGGGTCGAAGTTCACCAGCCCGTTGTTGGTGGTGAACCACAGTGTGCCTCTGTTGTCTTCCACTATCTGGTAGACCACGTCGTTAGGCAGTCCGTCGGCGATGCCGAAGCTGCTGAAGCTTTCCGTCTCGGGATGGAACAGGCAAAGTCCTCCTCCTTGTGTGGAGAACCACAGCCGGCGCGAAGAGTCTTCGAATATGCTTATCACCTTATTATAGGAAAGGCTGGTGCTGTCGTCTTCCTGATGGGTGTAGTGTGTCCAGTGGCCGCGTCCCACGTCAAGGCGGTACACGCCGTCGGCATAGGTGCCTATCCAGAGGTTTCCGTCAGACGTTTCCTTCACCTGGTAGACAAACTTTCCGGCCAGCCGGGGTATGCGTTCGAAGTCGTCGGTTTGCGGACAGTAGCGCATCAGGCCGAAGAGTGTGCCCAGCCAGATGCTGCCCGATTTGGTGCGGCATATGGAGAATATGCTGTTGTCGGCAAGTGAACGGGGGGAGCTGGTCTTGGTGTACGACCTCACCACACGGCCCGTGCGTGTGTCTATCACTTTCAGCCCTTTGGCGAACGTGCCCACCCATAACTGGTCGCCGTCCATGCACAGGCCATGGATATTGCTGAAGTCACGGCTGGGGCCGAAGAAGTCTATTTCTCCGGTGGCTGGGTCGAAGAGATGCAGTCCGCCGTCTTCGGTGCCTATCCATAGGGTACCTTTGTTGTCTGTACAGAATTCGCGTACCCTCTTGCCATGCATGTTGGCATATCTTCCGGGATAGTATTTGGCAAAGTAGGTGCGAGTGTGAGGGTAGTAGTCCACTCCTCCGAAATACGTGCCTATCCATATGCCCCCGTCACGGCTTTGGCAGAGGGAGTATATGGCATTGTCGGCCAGGGCGAAGATGTCGTGCTCGTCGCTCCGCAGGTGCTTCAGCCGTCCTGTGGCCTGGTCAAGCAGGTAGAGTCCGCTCTCGGTGCCTGCCCACAGCTTGCGGTCGCTGGTCTGGAGCAGTTCGCGGCAGTACACTTGTTCGCCAGTCTCGTCGTATTGCAGCAAAACGGACAAGCGGTGCGAGTTGAGGTCTATCTCCGTCACGCCATGTTTCAGCGAACAGACGTACAGGCAGTTATATGCTCCGGAAAGGATTTCCGTCACCACGTCATCGGCAAACGGCTCGTCCTCTTCCGTGCGGTAGGCGCGGAGGGTGCGCATCCCGTCATCGGAGTAATACAGCCCTTGTCCATAGAAGCCTGCCCACAGTGTGCCTTTGCCGTCAAAAGCCAGACATTCTACGTTGGAGGTCAACCCTTTGATGTAGGATTCAGGCCGGTAAAGGTATAGGCTGTCGGCCGTGGTGTCGTAGCAGAACAGTCCCTGCTCCTCCACCGCTAACCATATGCGTCCCATATTGTCCTGGGTTATGGCACGTACCATATGTTTCACCCTTTCTCCGTCATGAGTGCGCTTTCCGAAGCGGCTGAAGCAGTCCTGTTCCGCACGGTATACATAAGCGCCTGCATCGGTGCCTATCCACAAGAGTCCGTTCTGGTCTTCGAAAAGCTCGGTGATGTAGTTGTTGCCCAGGCTGTGGGGGTTGGAATCCTCGTGCTTGAATACGCGGAATCCGGTGCCGTCGTAGCGGTTCAGTCCATCCTTGGTGCCGAACCACATAAAGCCCTTGCTGTCCTGCAGGATGGCGAGTACCGTGTTTTGCGACAGTCCGTGGTCTATGTCCAGATTGCTGAAGTAGTATTCCTTGTCTGCGCTGTCCCGTCCGGACGCATGGAGGGCGCAAGCCAGACAGAAGAGGCATGCCAGTATGAGCCTGCCCGTGAGCGGATGCTTTCCAACTGTTTGGGATATGCGTATGCCTGTAGAACGACGTTTTTCCATCATGACCTCTTCCTGTTTTAAAGTTTTTGCGGACAAAGATAAGCATTCCGGGCAATAAAGTGTCCTGGCGTGGCAATTTATTCGGCGGAGGTCAAGGCTCTTCTGCTCCGTATCTGTATGCTCCTGCGGCCTGTAGTATGGCTCGCAGCCGGAATCATTCTGTCGCTTTTTTGCGGCTTTGGCTGACAAGACAGATGGTTTCCGGCCATTCTGCTTACTGTCGCTTTTTTCAATATGTGCGTAAAACGGAGATTTTGCAGATTGATATGTGTAAAAATGTTAACTATATAAGGCCGGTTCTTTGTGAAATGTATAAATATGCTAATAAATCGGGCTGAAAACCTTTTTATGACTTGCTTATGACCTGTTGTCTGCCGACGGATGACCTGTTGTCTGCGGGCTGGCAACCTATTGCCCGGTGGGTGTTGACAGGTCGTCCGTCCGGACTTTGTGCGACTTTTGTTCCGAAAAGCCCTTTTCTGTGGAAAGTTTTCTTTGTTTTCCGCCGTAAATGGCATATTATAGAATGTTAAAATATAGCCTATTCGTCTGTATCTCATCTGTTTATTCCGAAAAATCCTGCGTTCTTTTCTACTACGTCCTCCCTTAGGCGGAAATACACGCCGCATTTACGTTAAACTTTGTAAAGTGTCATTTTGTACATAATAGGATTACAGACCGTTCAAAGTCCTTTTCCTGTCCGTGAGTCAGTCCTGGAATTGTCCTGTAAAACTCCTTTCCTGCCTTTTTTCCTGGAGTGCCTGCACGTACTTCCGGCAAAACACTTATATTTGTAACCGTTATCCATTCATTAATATAAGGACTATGGAAAGCAGAGATTTGAGAGACAGATATGTCAATCCGTACACCGATTTCGGGTTCAAGAAGCTGTTTGGTACAGAAATGAACAAGGAACTGCTCATCAGCTTCATCAACAGCCTGATGAACGGCAAGGAAGTGGTAACGGACCTTACTTATCTCAACACCGAGCACTTGGGTATAAGTGAGGCCGACCGCAAGGCCGTGTTTGATGTGTATTGTGAGACAGACAAAGGCGAGAAAATCCTGGTGGAGATGCAGCGCGGCGAGCAGTTGTTCTTCAAAGACCGCAGTCTGTATTACGCCACTTTCCCCATACGCGAGCAAGGACAGAAAGGCGACTGGGATTATCGGTTGAAAGCTGTCTATGTGATAGGCATACTGAACTTCACCTTTGATGATACTTCCGGTGACGACTATTTCCACCATGAAGTCCAGCTGACGGACAACCGCACCAAGGAAGTGTTTTACGATAAGTTGACTTTCATCTATCTGGAAATGCCCAAATTCAACAAGACGGAAGGCGAACTGGATGGCATGTTTGAGAAGTGGCTCTTTGTACTCCGTAACCTTTCGCGATTGATGGAGCGTCCCAAAGCTTTGCAGGAACGCGTCTTTGCCCGTTTGTTTGAAGCGGCCGAGATAGCCAAGTTCACTAAAGTGGAATACGATGCTTATGAGGAAAGCCTGAAGGTATATCGTGACTGGAAGAACACCATCGACACAGCCAAGTACAGGGCGCGTGAGGAAGGCTTGGAGGAAGGACGGAAAGAAGGACGGAAAG
>CASFQC010000015.1 GCA_949296415.1 uncultured Bacteroides sp.
AGACTAATTTCAACAATGTCAAAGAACTTAATTCTTTCCTTTTTCCGGGATTGTTTGATTAATATTAATTTGTCCCGATTTTAACGGGACACTAATGAACTAGAATAAACAAAAAACGCTCGTTGTATTTTCCTTGTTTGATTAATTGTGCTATCTTTGCGACGATGGATTGTTTTGGCAGAAAATATCGTATATTGCAGAATTTAAGATTGTAGACAAGCCATAACTTCGCCTTTTTGAGGGAATCTCATGGAGTGTTATGACACACAAAGCAAGATATCCCGTCTGAATAAAGTGCAGAGTCGGCTTGATTTCAGTCTATTCTCAAATTCATATGAGGATAGGACTGTCTTTTTCGTCAAGACGGAAAAGACAGCAAATGCCTGTAGGATTTAAAGAAACTTTTTATAGTCTGTTTAATTTCCATTATCAAAATAGTTTCTTAAAAAAAAGGAAAAATTGGACAGACTCTTATTGAAAAATGTTGGAATGAAGATTCTGATAGTAGAAGACGAGGCCGGATTGCGCGAAACCATGCGCGTCTCTCTGATGAAAGAAAAGTTTGTGGTGGAGACCGCTGCGGACTATCGTTCGGCTTTGGAAAAGATTAACGACTATGACTATGACTGTATTCTGTTGGACATTATGCTGCCGGGCGGAAGCGGTCTTGATTTGTTGCGTGAGCTTAAGAGGCTGCGTAGACAAGATTGTGTGCTTATTATTTCGGCAAAAGATTCTTTGGACGATAAGGTGGATGGCCTGGAGCTTGGTGCGGACGACTATCTGACCAAGCCTTTTCATTTGGCCGAACTCAATGCTCGTATAAAGTCGGTCATCCGGCGCAGGCAGGCACAAGGTGACATATGGGTGCGGTTGGGCAATACAGCTCTGTGCCCGGACAAACGCTCGGTTGAGGTGGAAGGGACTCCTTTGCAGCTTAACCGGAAGGAATATGATTTGTTGTATTATTTTATGGTAAATTCAGGGCGTGTCATCAATAAGACATCCTTGGCAGAGGCTGTATGGGGCGATAACATAGATCAGGCCGACTCATTGGACTTCATATATTCGCAGGTGAAAAATCTGCGGAAGAAACTGAAACAGGCTGGTGCCACAGTGGAAGTAAAGGCGGTCTATGGGTTTGGCTATAAGTTTACACAAGTATGATATGAGGTTGCTTTATTATACCTATAGGAATCTGGCGTTCTGGTTGCTGGCTTTGTTGGCTGTCTGGGGCACGTTGTTCTACTATGCCATGATGGACGAAATAATGGATGAGACAGACGACTCGCTTCAGAACTATGCCCAGCAAATCATATCCAGGGCTTTGGCGGATCCCAATGTGCTGACTGACCGTACAGACGTGATGGCCACTTATTTTTTCCATCCTCTTTCCGTGGAAGAAGGCTTGTCGCACCGTGACATGTTTTATGATTCGTTTGTCTATGTGGAAATAGAGGATGAGGATGAGCCGGTCCGTGTCCTGCGTACCTCTTTCTGTATGCCCGACGGTCAATATTATGAGTTGGAACTGATGTTGTCTACTCTCGAACGGGATGATCTGATAAGAGCCATGTGGATATATTTGTCTGTTCTTTTCGTGCTCTTCCTGCTCTGTTCCCTATTGGGTACACGTCTGATATTGAACGGCGCATTTCGCCCGTTGTCCCGTCTGGTTGCATGGCTTCAGAAGCTTGGCCCGGATTCGGAGCCAGAGGTGTTGGACAATCCGACTAAGATATATGAATTCCAGCAGCTCAATGCGGCTGCACAGAATATGGCCTGGCGCTCAAGGAAAGCCTATGTGCAGCAGAAACAGTTCATTGAAAACGCTTCGCATGAGCTGCAGACACCACTGGCCATTGCACGTGGAAAGATTGAACTGTTGGCTGAGAGTGATACCTTGAGTGAAGATCAGATGCGCGAGCTGGATGTGATATACAATGCCTTGGGACGTGTGGTGAAACTGAACAAATCCCTTCTGTTGCTCTCACGCATTGAAAACGGGCAATATTCCGAGTCTGAAAGTGTTTCGATAGACGCTTTGGTGGACGAGTCGCTGTCTGACCTGATGGAAATATATGAGCATAAAGGGCTGCAGTTGGAACGAACGCGAGGAAAACGTCCGTTTATGGTACTGTGCAATCCGATATTGGCACATATTCTGGTGTCAAATCTGCTGAAGAATGCGATGTTGCACAATCAGGATGGTGGACGGCTTGAAGTAGTGACCACGCTTGACTCACTGTCCATATCCAATTCAGGTTCTACTCCGTTGGATGAGGCTGTTCTCTTTACCCGGTTTGCTCACAGCACAGAGCGTAAGCCGGACAGTACGGGACTGGGGCTGTCCATTGCCTATAGCATAGCGGAACACTCGGCGTTGAAGTTGGATTATAAATGGTGTAATGGCATGCATATGTTTGTCCTGAGCCGTCAGGGGAAAAGGAATTAAAAAAATATTCCTGTCAAGTCCTTGCAAGGCATAGGCTTCGGTAAATATTCCTTCTTATAAGAGCCTGTTTTGCTTTCTGCCTGCCCTTATTTTGAGGTCTGTTTCCGAAGAATATTCTTCTGCTGTCAAGGGAAGTGTGCGGGCTGTGTGATGGAAAGTGGCAGGAAAAGAGACCTGAAAGAGGCTGATAAAATTCTTAAAGAGTAAAATTTAAACAGGCTCTTATTTTTCCACACGCCAAAAACTTATTAACTTTGCGGGTCAATTACGAAAAACCATAAAACATATACGTATGAATATCTCTTATAATTGGTTGAAAGAGTACGTCGATTTCGACCTTACGCCAGCCGAGGTGGCAGAGGCTTTGACATCTACAGGCCTTGAAACCGGAAGCGTAGAAGAGGTGCAGACCGTCAAAGGCGGACTGGAAGGCCTGGTCATTGGCCAAGTACTGACGTGCGTGCCTCATCCTAATTCAGACCATATGCATGTCACTACTGTTGACTTGGGGCAGGGAGAGCCTGTGCAGATTGTATGTGGGGCACCCAATGTGGCTGCCGGGCAAAAAGTGGTGGTGGCTACTATAGGAACCCGGTTGTATGACGGTGACGAGTGCTTTACCATTAAGAAATCCAAGTTGAGGGGGGTGGAGTCATGTGGCATGATTTGTGCCGAGGATGAAATAGGCATCGGCACAGACCACGCAGGTATCATCGTACTGCCCGATACGGCGGTTCCCGGAACGCCTGCAAAGGATTACTACAATATAAAAAGCGATTATGTACTTGAGGTGGACATAACCCCTAACCGTGCGGACGCTTGTTCACATTATGGTGTGGCACGTGATCTTTATGCCTATTTGCTGCGTCATGGCAAGCCTGCCACATTGAGAAAGCCCGGCGTGGAGTCATTTGCCATAGACAATCATGATTTGGATATTGACATCGAAGTGGAAAACACGGAGGCTTGTCCTCACTACGCGGGGGTTACGGTGAAAGGCGTTACCGTAAAAGAAAGCCCTGAATGGCTTCAGGAACGTTTGCGCACTATTGGTCTGCGTCCTATCAACAATGTAGTGGATGTGACCAACTATATAGTCCATGCTTTCGGACAACCTTTGCATTGTTTTGATGCAGATAGGATAAAGGGGAACAAGATTGTAGTGAAAACTATGCCCGAAGGAACCCCCTTTGTGACCCTTGACGGAGTAGAACGCAAACTCAGCGCACGTGATCTGATGATATGTAATGATGAAGAGCCGATGTGTCTGGCCGGCGTGTTCGGAGGTCTGGCTTCCGGCTCGACGGAAAGCACGAAGAATGTTTTTCTGGAGAGCGCTTATTTCCATCCCACATGGGTGCGCAAGACTGCCCGCCGTCATGGCCTGAATACTGACGCATCTTTCCGCTTTGAGCGTGGGGTTGATCCCAATAACCTTATTTACAGTCTTAAACTGGCGGCCATTATGGTGAAGGAACTGGCCGGTGGTACAATTTCTTGTGAAATAAAAGATGTTTGCGCTGCTCCTGTACAGGATTTCAGGGTGGAGCTTTCTTATGAGAAGGTCTATTCACTTGTGGGCAAGGCCATTCCGGCAGATACGATAAGGAATATTGTACAGAGCCTAGAGATGAAGATTGTGGATGAGACGGCGGAAGGACTGATTCTTGATGTCCCTCCCTATCGGGTGGATGTACGGCGCGATTGTGATGTTATAGAGGATATTCTCCGTATTTATGGATATAATAATGTGGAGATTCCTGTTACACTGCATTCCAGTCTGACGACAAAAGGTGCGCAAGACCAGTCCAACAAACTTCAGAATCTTGTGGCCGAGCAGTTGGTGGGCTGTGGATTCAACGAAATCCTGAACAATTCCTTGACCCGTGCCGCCTATTATGAAGGCTTGCAGGCTTATCCTTCCGGGCAGCTGGTGATGCTGATGAATCCACTCAGCGCCGACCTGAACGCCATGCGACAGACGTTGCTTTTCGGCGGGCTTGAAAGTATAGCCCATAACGCAAACCGGAAGAGTGCCGACCTGAAGTTCTTTGAGTTTGGTAATTGCTATTACTGTCATCCGGAGAAACGTACCTCAGAGAAAGTCCTTTCCGCTTATTCGGAAGATTACCATTTGTGTTTGTGGGTTATGGGTAAGAAAGTGTCTAATTCTTGGGCACACCCCGATGAGGACAGTTCGGTGTATGAACTGAAGGCATACGTGGAGAATATATTCCTCCGTGTGGGTCTGGATGTACATGACATGACGGTAAGCTGTGATGTATCCAATGATATTTTTTCAAAAGCTTTGATTTACCAGAACCGTGGAGGTAAACGGCTGGCCACACTGGGCATTGTGTCCAGAAAGATATTGAAAGGTTTTGATATCGGGTCGGAAGTATTCTTTGCGGATATTTGCTGGGACGCGTTGATGAAAGCGGTGAAGAATGTGAAAGTCAGCTATGTGGAGTTGTCCAAATATCCTGCGGTAAAACGTGATTTGGCTTTGCTGGTTGACAGGCAGGTGAAGTTTGCCGACATAGAGAAAGTGGCATACGACACCGAGCGGAAGCTGCTGAAGAATGTGGAACTGTTTGACGTATATGAAGGCCAGAATCTGGAGGCAGGGAAGAAGAGTTACGCGGTGAGTTTCATGTTACAGGATGAAAGCCAGACACTTACGGATAAACAGATTGATAAGGTAATGTCAAAGTTGGTGAAGAATCTGGAAGACAAGCTCCAGGCAAAGCTTCGTTGAGTTGAGAATAAGTTTTAATAAGAGTGACATATAAAAAGAAAAACCAATGGGAAGAGCATTTGAATATCGCAAAGCGACGAAATTGAAAAGATGGGGGCATATGGCCAAGACTTTTACCCGACTGGGCAAACAGATAGCGATAGCTGTCAAGGCTGGAGGCCCTGAACCAGAGAACAATCCTGCGTTGCGTTCGGTCATAGCCACATGCAAGCGTGAGAACATGCCGAAAGACAATATTGAGCGTGCCATAAAGAATGCGATGGGCAAGGATCAAAGCGACTACAAGAGCATGACGTATGAAGGATACGGCCCTCACGGTATTGCCATATTTGTAGACACGCTGACCGATAATCCGACACGTACCGTAGCCGATGTGCGTTCCGTTTTCAATAAGTTCGGAGGCAATCTGGGTACGATGGGGTCGTTGGCGTTCCTGTTCGACCATAAATGCCTGTTTACCTTTAAGAAAAAGGAGGGCATGGATATGGAAGAATTCATCCTTGATATGATAGATTACAATGTGGACGAGGATTACGACGAGGATGAGGAAGAGAACACCATCACCATTTATGGAGACCCGAAAAGCTATGCCGCCATTCAGAAACATCTGGAAGAATGCGGGTTTGAAGATGTGGGAGGCGACTTCACCTATATACCCAATGACCTGAAGGATGTCATTCCGGAACAGCGGGAGACCATCAACAAGATGATTGAGCGTCTGGAGGAGTTTGATGACGTGCAGACGGTTTATACCAACATGCGTCCTGAAGACGATGCAGAATAAGAGCCTGATTAGCCGGAACCGGCGGACGGCCCTCATATTTTGACTGTGGAGGATGCGGAACCCAAGAGAGCGGGCTTCGCATCCTCTTGTCGTTAGAGGAGGCTTTGCCAGACTTTGAAATAATCCCTATATTTGTGCGCATGGAAGATTCATACAAGACAATATCAGCAGTGGCCGAAGGACTCTATACGGAGAAGCGCAGCAAGTTCATCGCCATAGCCATTCCCGTACGGACCGTAGCCGACGTCAGGTCACAGCTGGAGACCTATCAGAAGAAGTATTATGACGCCCGCCATCTGTGCTATGCTTATATGCTCGGGCCGGAAAGGACGGACTTCCGGGCGAATGACAATGGCGAACCTTCCGGTACGGCAGGAAAGCCCATCTTGGGGCAGATTAATTCGAACGGGCTGACAGACATACTGGTCATTGTAGTGCGTTACTTCGGCGGGATAAAGTTGGGCACCAGCGGACTGATAGTGGCCTACCGCACGGCGGCGGCAGAAGCCATAGCGGCAGCTACGGTCGTGGAGAGGACGGTGGACGAGGAGATAGACATCATGTTCGAATACCCCTTCATGAACGATGTCATGCGCATAGTGAAGGAAGAGGAACCTGCCATCGTGGGTCAGGGATATGACACAGACTGCACCATGAGGTTGCGCATCCGCCGTTCCCTCATGCCAAGGCTGCGCGACAGATTGGAAAAGGTCGGGTCGCTGAGAATAGTATGAATGGGGTCCGCCCCTCCGGGAAAGGGAACCGGGCCGGTCTTTAACCGATAAAAAATAGAGTGATATGGCATTTCAAGCAAACAGAAGAGAGACAGGAGAGTTGTACGTGTTCTTCCGCTTGTTGGCACAGGGGAAAGTATGCTGGGGCACGGCTGACGGACAGCCGGATGAGGCCGACGGCATGCCTGTGGCAGTTATCCGGCGCGGGGAGCACGACGGACTCCGTAAGTATTATATAGAGGACAAAATGGTGCGCATCGTCTCTGTTCCGGCCGATGACAGGGAAGGGGAGGCGTGGCTGGCTGACATCCCGCGTGAGGACTTCGGAGCTGCGGCCGATGCCTTGCTGGCCTTGCTCAGGGAGGCGAGGGGAGAGGACTGTGTGGACATTCCTGACGGAATAGAGGGCTTCCTGGACGCGGTGCACGTCCGCAACCTGGAAGCGCAGACCGATGACCGTACAGATCTCCACCTGGCCTTCGGACATCCAGGAGCACCGTTCATGGGCTTTGTGGTGCGTTGTAGGCTTTGCCCCATGAATCCGCTGCTTGACGGAGGGCGTGCGGCCAACCTCAAGCTGGAACAGACCGGAGCACGCTTCTCCTCGCCTGCTGTCAGCAAGATTAACGCGCTGGAGGCCGTTTCGGCGGACACCGTGGTAGCGGAACGGATGCGGATGATAGAACGCCTGGGCGGAGTGCTGAAATACAGCGATGTGGCCGACAAGGTGTTCCGTTGCAACCTGTTGATGATAGACCTCCACTTCCCCCGCATGCTGGCCGAGATGGTGCGCCTGATGCATCTGGAGGGGATGAGTCGCGTGTCGGAGCTGACGGAACGTATCAGGCAGATAAATCCGCTGAAAATCAAGGACGAGCTGATACAGAAGCACGGATTCTACGAATACAAGGTAAGGCAATTCCTTCTGGCCCTGGCCTTGGGCATGCGTCCGGCCAAGATATTCAAGGGATACGGTTCGGCCATAGAGGGCATGCTGCTGGCCGACGCAGAAGGCAGGCTGATGTGCTACCACAAGATGCGCGACGGGGTCTTCGCAGACTTTCTCTACGCCAACACGCGCTTCGAGAAAAGCTCATCGGAGAAAGACAAGTACGGCTACCTGGAGCGCGAGAACGGAAGCTATTATTTCAAGCTTAACGCCAAGATAGGACTGCTGAAGCGCTGACTCTCGCAAGATGTCTTCCCGGACATCCGCACAGGAGATTTTTATGCTCCAAGCTTGGCATAACTGATGATTTTTCCGTAAGTTTGCAACCGTACACTACACCATACCACGCAACCTATGAAAAAAGTGACATTACTTATACCTGTCTACAACGAAGAGGCCGCGTTGCCCGTGCTCTACAAGCGCCTCAGGCAGCTCGCCGGGCGCGAGGAGGGACGGTATGAGTGGGAGTTCCTCCTCATCAACGACGGAAGCACCGACCGCACCCCGGACATCATACGCCGGCTCAGGCAGGAAGACCCTAGGGTGAGCTACGTGGACCTCTCGCGCAATTTTGGCAAGGAGGTGGCCATGCTGGCCGGATTTGACTTCTGCACGGGCGACTGCTGCGTGGTGATGGACGCCGACCTGCAGGACCCCCCGGAACTCATAGACCAGATGCTGGCCTACTGGGAGGAGGGATACGACGACGTCTATGCACAGCGCCGCAACCGCGGACGCGAGAGCTGGATGCGCCGCCACCTGTCACTGGCCTTCTACAAACTGCTGCAGCGCATGAGCCGCATAGACATACTGCCCAACGTGGGCGACTTTCGCCTCCTAGACCGCCGCTGCGTCATGGCTCTGAGGCAGATGCGCGAACGCGAACGCTACACCAAGGGGCTGTTCTGCTGGATAGGCTACCGCAAGAAGGGCATACTCTTCGACCGCGCCGACCGTGCTGCAGGCAAGTCGAAATGGAGCTTCCCAAAGCTACTTGATCTGGCCGTGGAGGGCATCACCTCCTTCTCCACCGCACCCCTCCGCATAGCCACCGTATGCGGCATGCTCTCCGCCATGTCCAGCTTCATCTACGCTATCTATTTCCTGCTCAAGACGCTGGCCTACGGCGACCGCACACAGGGATTCCCCACGCTCATCGTGGTGATACTTTTCCTCGGAGGGTTGCAGCTATTCTCCCTGGGCGTGATAGGCGAGTACGTGGGACGCATATTCGCCGAAACCAAGGGAAGGCCCGTCTATCTGGCATCGGAATACAACGGGAAAAAGTTGGGATACGACACGCCCGACAATGTGAACCATAAACCTATATATTAACCTGCTAAAATCATGTGACGACTATGGCAACAACATTTAAGAAAGTTATCAGCTTCATGGCCTATGATGCACCCCCGCTGGAGCGTACTCCAGCACCTCCGTTGGATTTTCTATCATCAGGACCTTATAATATATTAACCCTAAAAAACTATCATCACTTTATGACCCTCCGAAACCTATTGCTACTCTCCGCCGCCTTCATTGCGCTGGCGGTCCTCACCACCTCCTGCGGCCATCCCAAGACCGCCCAAGACGACAACATTTTTCACCTTGAGAATCCCGACACCGTGCTCAGCCCCTACACCGGTATGACCCGTGCCCACTGGGTGCAGGCTGCCACCTATTTGCTGGACGGCGCCTTCAGTTACATTCACACCCCGGACGACCCCATGTACTTCCCCAAACAGCTTGACAAGACTTATCCCAAGGACTCCGCCCAGGTGCCCGTAGCCAAGCTTGAGGGACTGTGTCGCACCCTCTTCGTGGCAGCCCCCCTGCTGCGCGAGAACCCTTCGCTGGAGCTGAACGGCATAGGCGTGGCCGACTACTACCGCCACCAGCTGACACAGCTGAGCAACCCCGCAAGCCCCTCTTACATAAAGCCACGTCCTGAGGACGGAGGACCCAGCCAGACGCTGGTGGAGTTCGGTGCACTGGCCATAAGCCTCACCGTGGCGCCCGAAGTGCTGTGGGAACCTCTGACCCAGGCGCAGAAGGACAGCCTGGCCGCCACCATGCTGAGCTACGGCAACGGACCCACGATAGACAGCAACTGGAGGTTCTTCAACATCTTCGTCCTCAGCTTTTTTAAGGATCGCGGATACCCCATTCGCGAGGACGTGCTGAAGGACAACCTGCAGCGCACCCTCAAGGCCTACCGTGCTGCCGGATGGTATAACGACAGCCCCGCCTACGACTACTACAGCATGTGGGCTTTCCAGATGTACGGACCCCTCTGGGCACACTATTATGGCAAGTTCTATCCTGACCTGGCCGCACAGTACCTGAAGAACCAGGACGACCTGGTGGACAACTACCCCTACATGTTTGCCCGCGACGGACGCATGAATATGTGGGGACGCAGCATTCCCTACCGCTTCGCCGCCGTGGTGCCTTTCTCCATGCTGGCTCTCACGGGTAACGAGCGCCCCGACTACGGCTGGTTGCGCCACATCTCCTCGGCTACGCTGCTGCAGTTCCTACAGCACCCGCACTTCCTGCAGGACCGCGTGCCCACCATGGGCTTCTACGGCCCCTTCGCCCCCTGCGTGCAGATATACAGCTGCCGGGGCAGCGTGTACTGGTGCGGCAAGGCCTTCCTGGCCCTGCTCCTGCCACAGGAGCACCCCTTCTGGAGCAGCCGCGAGACCGAAGGCCCCTGGGGCACGGAGCTGAAGCCCGGACACGCCTACAGCAAGTACCAGCCCGTGACCAACCTGCTCATAACCGACTATCCCAACAGCGGGGCCGCCGAGATGCGCTCCTGGTGCCGCGAGCGCGTGGCCGACGACTGGCAGCAGTTCCGCAGTTCGGAGAACTACAACAAGCTGGCCTACAACACCGAGTTCCCCTGGATGGCCGACGGCCCGCAGGGCGAGGTGTCCATGAACTACGCCGTGAAGAACGCACGCGGCGAGTGGGAGGTGCTGCGCCTCTATGACTTCATGGCCTGTGCCGACGTGAACGGACATACCGTCTACACCCGCCGTGCCCAGCTGGAGACCGATGCCGACACCCGCTTCCTCCTGGCCGACGTGCCCCTGCCCGACGGCATCCTGCGCGTGGACATGGCCTGGAGCCCCGCCGACACCGAGCTGCGCCTGGGACACTACTCGCTACCACGGCTGGACCGCGACATTACCGAGACCACCCGTGACCTGCCCAACAAGACGCAGGCCACCATCATGGACAACGGACAATGGCAGCTGGCCATGGTGCCCCTCTTGGGATGGGACGGCGTACGCACCGTGCGCCCCGCTGGACTTCACCCCATGGCCGACAGCTGCGCCGTGAGCATGGCCCACACTACCTTGAAGGCGGGCAGCCGCAAGACGCTGGCTACCCTGATGCTGTGGAAGCGCAGCGGGCAGCCATTCACCGACCAGGAGCTGATGCCCGTGCGGCAACTGCTTCCTATGGACGGACGCGACGAGGTGTTCGCCGTGCTCTACGACGACACCCCCCTGAGCGTGGACTACCGTAACCCCGGCGCCTACAACAAGGTGGAGGCTTCTATCCGTTGACGGATGGCGGCACGCACATGAATCACTTATACTATATTCTATTATGACCCAGACATTCTTGACCAATGACCCGGCCGCCCGGCCCTCCGCCCTACAGGACGGGGGGCGGAGGGTGGCCCTCATCACCGGCATCACCGGACAGGACGGCTCCTATCTGGCAGAGTTTCTCATAGAGAAGGGCTACGAGGTGCACGGCATACTACGCCGCTCCTCGTCCTTCAACACCGCACGCATCGAACACCTCTACTTGGACGAGTGGGTGAGGGACATGAAGCGCAGCCGTCTGGTGAACCTGCACTGGGGCGACATGACCGACTCCAGCTCTCTCATCCGCATCATCAGCCACGTGCGTCCCACGGAGATATACAACCTGGCCGCACAGAGTCATGTCAAGGTGTCCTTTGACGTGCCCGAGTACACCGCCGACACCGACGCCCTGGGCACCCTCCGCCTACTTGAGGCCGTACGCATCTGCGGCCTGGCACACAGCTGCCGCATCTACCAGGCCTCCACCAGCGAGCTGTTCGGCAAGGTACAGGAGGTGCCCCAGAAGGAGACCACCCCCTTCTACCCCCGCTCGCCCTACGGCGTGGCCAAGCAGTACGGCTTCTGGATTACCAAGAACTACCGCGAGAGCTACGGCATGTTTGCCGTGAACGGAATACTCTTCAACCATGAGAGCGAACGGCGCGGCGAGACCTTCGTCACCCGTAAGATTACGCTGGCCGCCGCCCGCATACGCCACGGCCTGCAGGACAAGCTCTATCTGGGCAACCTTGACGCTTGCCGCGACTGGGGCTACGCCCGCGACTACGTGGAGTGCATGTGGCTCATGCTGCAGCACCCCGTGCCCGAGGATTTCGTGATAGCTACGGGCGAGATGCACAGTGTGCGCGAGTTCTGCACCCTGGCCTTCCGCTGTGCCGGCATAGAGCTGGAGTGGAGGGGCACGGGCGTGGAAGAGCAGGGCCTGGATCCGGCCACCGGCCGTGTGCTGGTGGAGGTAGACCCCAAGTACTTCCGCCCCTGCGAGGTGGACCAGCTGCTGGGCGACCCCACCAAGGCACGTACCCTGTTGGGATGGAACCCCACGCGCACCCCCTTCAGGGAGCTGGTGCGCCTCATGGTGGAGAGCGACCTGAAGCTGGTGAGGTCACAGAAGGAAGGAGGACGTTGACATGTTGGACAAGAGTCAGAAGATATACGTGGCCGGTCACCGGGGACTGGTAGGCTCGGCCATATGGGACAACCTGACGCGGCGCGGATACACCAACCTGGTGGGACGCACCCATGCGGAGCTGGACCTGCTGGATCCCGTGGCCGTGCGTCGCTTCTTTGACGCGGAGAGGCCTGATGCCGTGGTGCTGGCTGCCGCCCACGTGGGAGGCATCATGGCCAACCTGCGCTATCGGGCCGACTTCATCTGGCAGAACCTGCAGATACAGCAGAACGTCATAGGCGAGAGTTTCCGCCACGGCGTTCGCAGGCTGCTCTTTCTGGGAAGCACCTGCATCTACCCACGCATGGCCCCGCAGCCCATGACCGAGGACGCGCTGCTCACCTCCCCCTTGGAATACACCAACGAGCCTTACGCCATAGCCAAGATAGCCGGACTGAAGCTCTGCGAGAGCCTGAATCTGCAGTACGGCACCGACTACCTGGCCGTGATGCCCACCAACCTCTACGGGCCCAATGACAACTTCCATCTGGAGAACAGCCACGTGCTGCCAGCCATGATGCGCAAGGTGCACTTGGCACGGCTGCTGGGCGAGGAACGTTGGGACGACGTGCGCTGCGACCTCAACGCGCGTCCTGTGGATGGCACGGACGGCCGCGCTACGGAAGCCGCGATGGCGGACGTGCTGGCCCGTTACGGCATACGTCCGGGCGAGGTGACTCTGTGGGGCACGGGCAGCCCGCTGCGCGAATTCCTGTGGAGCGAGGACATGGCCGACGCTAGCGTACACGTATTGCTCCATGTGGATTTCAAGGACACCTATGAGCCCGGCGCACGGGAGATACGCAACTGCCACATCAATGTGGGTACGGGCAGCGAGCTGACCATACGCCAGCTGGCCGACAAGGTATGCGAGGCCACAGGCTTCGGCGGCACCCTGCGATGGGACGCCTCCAAACCCGACGGCACCCCCCGCAAGCTGACCGATGTGTCCCGCCTGCACGCTTTGGGATGGCGGCATAAGGTGGAGATAGACGAGGGCGTGGCCCGGCTCTATCGCTGGTACTGCGACGGGGTGGATGCCGCCACTTCCAGGCTCCGGGGCTGATATTTGTCCGGACATGTCAACTATGTCGCATTTTTGCATTATCTTTGCCCGGCAGTGACAGGATACCTGTCGCGCCGCAGGTACATAATCTATATTTATTCAGAGATGCAGACACTCTTAGGAATGACGTTGCCCGAGTTGCAGGCTTTGGCCGCAGAGGCAGGTATGCCCTCCTTTGCCGCCGGACAGCTGGCTCAATGGCTCTATGTGAAGAAAGTAAAGACCGTGGACGGGATGACCAACCTCTCCATGCGCCACAGGGAATGGCTGAAGCAGCATTGCGAGGTGGGCGCACAGGCGCCGGCGGATGCCGTGAGGTCGGCGGACGGTACGGTGAAATATCTTTATGAGGTCGGTCCCGGTAAGTATGTGGAGTCGGTGTACATCCCCGACAAGGACCGGGCTACCCTCTGTGTGTCCTCCCAGGTGGGCTGCAAGATGAACTGCCTGTTCTGCATGACGGGTAAGCAGGGCTTTTCCGCCAGCCTCACCGCCGGACAGATATTGAATCAGGTGCTGTCCCTGCCCGAGACCGACACGCTGACCAATGTGGTGATGATGGGCATGGGAGAGCCGCTTGACAATGTGGACGAGGTGCTGAAGGCGCTGCACATCATGACCGCCCCTTACGGGCTGGGCTGGAGCCCGAAACGCATCACCCTGTCCACCGTAGGGCTGAGGAAGGGGCTGAAGCGTTTCATAGAGGAGAGCGAGTGCCATCTGGCCATAAGCCTCCACAATCCTATAGCCTCGGAACGTGCCGCGCTGATGCCGGCCGAACGGGGATATTCTATAGAAGACGTGGTGAATCTCCTTCACAACTATGAGTTCGGCAAACAGAGACGCCTGTCCTTCGAATACATCATGTTCCGTGGTGTGAACGACACGGACGCTCACGCACGTGCGCTGCTCAAATTGTTGAGGGGCTTGCACTGCAGGGTGAACCTGATACGCTACCATGCCATTCCCGGCGTGGACCTTCAGGGGTCTGCCGAGGCTCATATGCTGGAATTTCGCGATTACCTCACCTCGCACGGGCTGTTCACCACCATACGTGCTTCGCGGGGTGAAGACATATTTGCGGCATGTGGCATGCTGTCTACGGCCAGGGATACGAAGTCTGGAGGACGTGTCGGCAAATTGACAGGTGAGACAAAATCGGGGAAGGTCCGCAAGGAGCCTGTTCCCTGATAAGGATATGTAATAAAGGAGATAACAGTATGGAGAAAGATAAGGTAAGGATAGGCATTACGCACGGTGATGCCAATGGCATAGGATATGAGGTGATATTGAAAACTTTTGCAGAACAGGAGATGCTGGACATGTGCGTTCCCGTGGTCTATGGTTCGCCCAAGGTGGCTGCTTATCATAGGAAAGCGTTGGGACTCTCTACTAACTTCAGCATAATAGACTCTGCGGAAGACGCAGTGGCGGGCAGGCTCAATATGGTCAATTGCTTGGACGGGGAGATAAAGGTGGATTTCGGCAAGTCTTCCCCTGAGGCCGGGAAGGCGGCCTTCGAGGCCTTGCGGCGTGTGACCGAGGATTACAGGCTCGGACTTGTTGACGCGATAGTGACCGCGCCCATTAATAAGCAATCCATCCATTCAGACGATTTCCGATTCCCCGGACATACGGAATATCTGGAACAGGAACTGGGCGAAGGTCGGAAGGCTCTCATGATTCTGCTGAAGGATAATCTGCGCGTCGCGCTGGCCACCACACATCTGCCGGTTTCGCAGATATCGTCCGCTCTGACCAAAGAGCTTATAGAGGAAAAACTGGACATATTGCACAAGTCCTTGAAAACTGACTTCGGTATAGGGGCGCCCAGGATAGCGGTGCTTTCGCTCAATCCTCATGCCGGCGATAACGGCCTGCTGGGCGATGAGGAACAGACGGTCATCATCCCCGCATTGAAGGAAATGGGGGCGAAAGGCATGTTGTGTTACGGTCCCTATCCGGCAGACGGCTTTATGGGGTCGGGGAACTACAGACATTTTGATGCCATTCTGGCCATGTACCATGACCAGGGTCTGTCTCCGTTCAAGGTCCTGTCTCAAGGCGAGGGCGTGAACTTTACGGCGGGTTTGCCTGTGGTCCGCACTTCTCCCGCACACGGGACAGCCTATGACATAGCGGGCAAGGGTATGGCCTGTGAGGATTCGTTCCGTCAGGCCGTCTATCTAGCCATGGATGTATTCCGCCGTCGGGAGCGTGAGGCCATGCTGAAAGCCCATGCGCTGAAACCACAGAAAATGGCTAAGTATGAGGGTGAGGATGAGAAACTGAATCTGGAAGCGGAAGAGGACGACGTATGACAAAGGCCGAAATACAACAAGTGAAGCTGCGCTTTGGCATCATCGGCAATAATGAGGTGCTGGCGCGTGACATAGACATAGCCATCCAGGTGGCGCCGACCGACCTTTCCGTGCTGATAACCGGCGAAAGTGGGGTGGGTAAGGAAAGCTTCCCGCAGATCATACACCAGTATAGCCGACGGAAACATGGGCAATATATAGCTGTGAACTGCGGTGCCATTCCGGAAGGGACCATAGATTCCGAACTGTTCGGACATGAAAAGGGTGCCTTTACAGGTGCCATAAGCGAGCGTAAGGGATATTTTGGCGAGGCCGATGGCGGTACCATCTTCTTGGATGAGGTGGGAGAGCTGCCGTTGCCTACCCAAGCCCGACTCTTGCGCGTGTTGGAGAGTGGGGAGTTTATCAAAGTGGGCTCTTCGAAAGTGGAGAAGACCAATGTGCGTATAGTGGCGGCTACCAATGTCAATCTCACCCAGGCCATAACAGACGGACGTTTTCGCGAGGACCTGTATTACAGGTTGAATACCGTGCCCATCCAGGTGCCTCCCTTGCGTGAGAGAGGGGATGATGTGTTGCTCCTTTTCCGTAAGTTTGCGTCCGATTTTGCCGAAAAGTATAGGATGCCTTCCATCCAGCTGACCGATGATGCGAAGCAAGTCCTTGTGGCTTACACATGGCCGGGAAATGTGAGGCAGCTGAAAAACATAACAGAACAGATCTCAATCATTGAGACAAACCGTGAAATAGATTCGAATGTGCTGAAACGCTATCTGCCGGTACAGGAGAATGCCCAACGCCTTCCGGCTCTGATGGAAGGGACGCAGGAAGGGAAGAGCTTTGCCAATGAGCGTGAATTCCTTTATCAGGTCTTGTTTGACTTACGACAAGATGTGATGAAGCTGAAAAAACTGGTACACGGCATCATGGCCGAAAAACAGGGGATGACTAATTCCCAGACGGCAGCTCCGACTTCCTATTACGGACAGGCAACGGTTACGCCGGTCTCCGCTGCGGTTCCCACCATTGTGACTCAGCCAGTGAAGCACTCATCTGCCGATGATGATATTCAAGATACAGAGGAATATCTGGAGGAATCCCTGTCTCTGGATGAAGTGGAAAAGGACATGATACGTAAAGCCTTGGAGAAACATCACGGCAAACGTAAGGCTGCAGCCCAAGATCTGAATATTTCAGAACGTACCCTTTATAGGAAAATAAAAGAATATGGATTGGGTTAGATCAAAGAGAGTTTTGGCGGTTGTGGCAGTGTGCGTGCTGGCAACAGTGTTATACTCATGCCGCATCAGTATAGGACTTGCTCCTATCAGTTCGATAGACTACAATAAGGTGAAGACGATTACTATTGTTGATTTTGAGAATCATGCGGAGTATGTATATGGGCCACTGGCCATAGAGTTTAACCAACGCTTGCGCGATATGTTCACCCAACAGACACGTCTGCGTCTGGTTGACAGTGGAGGTGATTTGGAAATAAGCGGTGAGATTATCGGGTATAATCAATATAATGAAGCTGTTGATGCCAGTGGGTTTTCATCGAAAGTGAAGCTGACATTGACAGTCAGAGTGGATTATGTGAACAATACCAACCATGAGGAAGATTTTACAGGACAACAGTTCTCAGCTTTCCAGACGTATGACTCGTCACAGTTGCTGACGTCTGTGCAAGACGGATTGATAGAAGTGATGGTGAAGGATATAGCCGAACAGATATTCAATTCTACTGTAGCCAACTGGTAATTTCGTTTTGAAGTCTTGAAAGCTTATGGATATCGCACTGATGCAGGAATGGATGGAGCATCCTGAGAAACTGGATGAGGAAAGTCTGTTCGAACTGAAAGCCCAATTGGCTAAATATCCTTATTTCCAGACGTTACAATTATTGTATCTGGAAACTCTGCGACAGCTGAATGTCACTTCATGGCAGAATGACTTGCGTAAGATCGCTTTATATGTGGCGGATAGACAAGTATTGTTCTATTTGGTAGAAGGGAGAGAAGACAGGAAGGGAAAGAATAGCGGGGTACATGCTTCTCTGTCCCCACAGCAAGAGGGTGGAATGGAAGACAGGACCATGTCTCTAATCAATAGTTTTCTGGAATCTGCACCTCAAGAACAAAACCTTCCGGAAGCGGGAATCAGTTATGCGCTGGATTATACCGCTTATCTGATGCAGGAAGGTTCATCAGATGATAAGGAAGAAATACCTCAGATGCGGGGACAAAGCCTGATTGACGGCTTCTTGAACAGGGCCGAATATAAGGCGGGTAATGGAGAGAATGCGAAAACTGTTACGGATAAAGAAAAGAATGAGTGCGCTGGAAAAGGTCTGCAAACCGGAGAGACAGGAACAAAAGTGGTTTCCGGATTGATGGATGAAGGCTTGGATGACAGTTGTTTTACTGAGACATTAGCCAAAATTTACGTTAAACAGCATCGGTATGAAAAAGCTCTGGAAATTATTAAAAAATTAAGTTTGAATTATCCAAAAAAAAATGCTTACTTTGCAGACCAAATCAGATTTTTGGAGAAACTGATTATTAATGATAAATCAAAATAAAAACAAATGGTCTATTATTTTTTAATTATTCTAATGTTAATCGCATCGGTTCTGATGTGTTTTATAGTATTGATTCAGAACTCAAAGGGAGGGGGACTGGCTTCAGGCTTTTCTTCAAGCAACCAGATTATGGGGGTGCGTAAGACAACCAGTTTCCTGGAAAAAACAACCTGGACATTGGCTGGCGCAATGGTTGTGTTTAGTATTATTTCAGCCTATTGCATTCCTTCACAGGTACAGGGTAATGATGTCATTCTGGAACAAGCTCAGCAGGAAGAGAGCACTAATCCTTTGAATCTTCCTATGGGAACCGATGCGCCGGAAGCTGTTACTCCTGCCACAGATGCAGTCCAGCCTTCTGCAGGAAATGATTCTGTAAACTAAGAGGATTTTTATAAAGGTGACTTTTATAGTTAGCGTTTAATAAGGGGAGTGTGTCTTGTCAAAGAAATGTTTTCTGAGATAAGACACACTTTTTTGTATTGTAAAATAGTTTTTTTGATATGGCAGAATTGCAAGTAAAGCAGAATATAAGCGATTCTAAAGCAATGCGATGGGGAGCATTGTTTGTGGTTGCTTTCACCATGATGGCAGCCTATTATGTGAACGATGTAATGGCTCCTCTGAAAACCATGCTTGGACAGGAGCTGAAATGGGAGAGTAGTGATTTCGGCTTGTTTACCGGTGCGTATAGCTTTCTGAATGTCTTCTTCCTGATGTTGATATGGGGTGGACTTATTTTGGATAGGTTCGGCATACGTTTTACCGGTAAGCTTTCAGCTATCCTTATGGTTGGGGGTACGTTGTTGGAATATTACGCTCTTACTTCCTTACAAGGTAATGCCGGCGTGATAAATGGCTATAGAATGGATGTTTATATAGCATCTGTGGGGTATTCTATATTTGGAGTGGGGGCTGAAGTTGCCGGTATAACTGTCACAAAAATCATAGCTAAGTGGTTTAGAGGGAAAGAAATGGCCACCGCTATGGGAGTACAGGTCGCTTTGGCACGCATAGGTTCTCAAGCCGGATATGCAGTGGCCATTCCTATGGCACGTGCAATAGGGCTGACTTCACCTTTGTTCTTGGGCCTGATATTATTGGGCGGCGGGTTGATTGCCTTTTTCATTTTTTCTGTCTTAGATAAGAAGCTGGATAGACAGTTGGCCGAGGTCAAAATCAGTAATGGAAAAGAGAATGACGATAAGTTTTCTTTTGCTGATGTTAGGAGTATTATTTCTAATCCCGGTTTCTGGCTGATAGCCGTTTTGTGCGTGTTGTTTTATTCTTGTGTGTTTCCTTTTCAGAAATTTGCTTCTGAATTGATGATAACCAAATATCATATAAGTGAATATATTGCTGGTACTATAGCTGGGCTTCCGGCTCTGGGTGCTTTGTTCCTTACTCCTATTTTCGGTGGAATGATAGACCGTAGGGGAAAAGCCGCTTCAATTATGGTGCTGGGATCTCTGATGCTGATTTTTGTGCATTGTATTTATGCTATACCGGTAATTGAAACTTCATGGGTGGCTGTGCTGTTGATGATTGTTTTAGGTATAGCTTTTTCCCTTGTCCCGTCAGCCATGTGGCCCAGTGTGGCAAAAATATTTCCCATAAAGCAGTTGGGTACAGCTTATGCGCTTATCTTTTGGATTCAGAATATAGGTCTGTTTGGAGTCCCTGTCCTCATAGGTAATGTATTGGATGATTATTGTATTATAGGTACTATAGTGGATAATAATGGAAAAGAGACTTATCTTTATGACTATACTTTACCTATGTGCATCTTTACCGGAATAGCTTGCCTGTCCCTGATTGTGGCCTTTATGTTGAAGAGAGCAGATAAAGTTTATGGTTATGGGTTGGAAGATGCCAACATCCAAGGAGCGAAATGAAAAGATTAATGTGATGCTCGTCACTCCGGTGAGGGTCGGGCATGTAAAGACTGTGTGGAAAGACAGGCATATAGTGCTTGTCTTTCCACACAGATATAGTCGTGTCTTACGCCTGTTGCCATTCAGAATAAGACCATTGGTGGTACATATTGAATTGGAGGAGCATGGGACTTCCGTATGGCAACTTATTGATGGCAAGCGTACTGTAGCGGAGATTGTTCAGGAACTTGGCTCTCATTTTAATTATGAGGAAGGTTATGAGTCACGTGTTGTCACCTATTTGCTACAGTTACAGAAAGACGGTTTGATCCGTTTGCTGCTTCCCTTGTAACCTTTTTAGCCATAACCGGAATGTACTTAAATTCAAGCCGGTTTCTGAATGTCTCCGCTGCTGCTATTTTGCCGATACAATCTCCTCGCCTGTCATATGCAGATCCTCTACGCCGCTTATTTCTGTAGAACATTCACCTATCCAACCGTTTTCCTGGTTTATGCCTGTATAGATACGTATGAAGTCTGCCCCCGGCAAGTTGGCGGCATTTCCTTCCTCGGTTATGGCCCAGTCTATGTCTATGGCTGTTCCTTCTTCCGCATTTGTGTAGTTGTCGGCGTATCCGTAATCAAAGCGGTGCAGTACGAAGTAGCTGCCGTTCCCACTGTCGTCAATGGCATTCTGCGGTAGGCAGGTTCCTTGGAAAGTCATGGATTGTGTTTCGATCCATTGTGGAAAATAAGACTGTGCGTGGTATGTATTCTTTGCTTTGTATCCTTTATGTCCCTTATTGTCTTCCCAATAGATGTATTGTTCGGTAAAACCTTCCGGTTCAGAGTCCGGACGGTAGTAGGTTATTGCATATCCTTTGTAAAGGTTCACATCGTTTCCTGCTATGCGGGCTTGTTCTATCCAAACCTCTCCTTCCGGATTGCGGTGCGCACTTCCCGCTATTTCATACCATTCGTCTTCATCGGGACGTCCGTTCCGGTTGGCATCATAGGCCACCTGTATCACTCCCGGTTCACTGTTGCCATTGTGTGCGTTGCCCAGTACGCGGAAATCGCACAGTCCTTCACGGTTCTCTATCATGTGGTCAAAGCCTAATGTCACATATCCTCCGAATCCTCCTAAGGAGATGGTGCCTTTGTTGTTGTACCCTATGGCGTCAAGCACTTTCTTGTTCATGTTTTCTTGTGTGTCGCCTTCTTCATATTGCGGCATCAGATTGACAAACTGGCCCGGAGCGGGTACATAGTCCAGCACTTGGGTGATATAAGCCGTTATGCCTTCCGGTTTGTCAGGCTCTTCTTCATCTGATATGACGTTGACTGTAAAGGTATAGCTGAAACTTATGTCCCCTTGTGTGACGGTAAGCGTCAGTTCGTATGTTCCGGGTGAGGTGAACATATGCTCCAGATTCTTGTTTGTAGAAATGGTCTCTCCGTTGAGCGTCCATCGGTAATTCACGTTTTCGTCGGATAAGCTTTGTACGTTGATGCGCAACAGTTGGTCTACTTGTACCGTGAATCCTCCTTGAGGCACTTCTATCCGGATATCTTCTTTAGTCAGTTGGTAAGGGGCTTGGGAGCCGGCACTTTCGCCGCAAGCCGTCAGTCCGCATGTCAGGATGCATGCGCATAATGTGTGTGACAGTAATTTTTTCATTTCTATATGATGCTTTATAGGGTTATCAGTCATGGTTCTTAGGCTCTTTTACCTGTCCGTTCCGTCTGGCAATAGCTTCTTGCTATATACCGGCATCTTCATGATGGCTTGTAGTAAAGACCATTCTTGAAGGGATGTCTCCCGTACCGATGCGCCATCTCAGTTTGCCTTCGGGGGAGAAGCAGTACAGATAGCCGGGAGTGACATAGTTGGTGGCGTCTGTTATGAATATTTCTTTGGACTCCGGGTTTACGGCCAGTCCGTAGGGCAGACTTATCTGTGTGCCGTCTGTGATGAAACTTCTGGTTCTTACGGTCTGTTGCTTCACATCATAGATTATGTATGCTGCTTTTTTCCCTAAGTTGTCTTCGTGGTTCTGGCTCATGTTCATGCTTATGACATAAAGCGAGTCTCCGCTCATCCACATTTCACTTGCTGCAAAGCCCAGTTGGCCGGTCACCTTCTGTGTGTGGCTGTCTATGATGTATATGTCCGACCCTATGTCGCTGTAGTCACCACGTGAACTGACATATATGTTGCCGTATCTGTCCTGTTCCATGCGGTGAAGGTTGATGGCTACGTCTATGGTGTTTGTTACCTGGAAGGATTGCAGGTCGACTACAGATACAGTGCGGTCATAATTGGGGTACCGGTATCCTCCGGAGTTAGCCACAAAGAGCTGGTTTCCTATCACCGTCATCTCTTCCGGTTGGTAACCTACCACCACCTCACGGGTCTTTTGGAGGCTGATGGTGTCAATTTCCACTATTTTTCCGGGCCGTGCCTCAGGGTCTGTCTGTACGGGCCCTGCATAGGACGACACATAAGCCTTTCCGTTGCAGAAGGTTATGTATCGGCAGTTCGACACGTCAATACTTCCTATATGTTTTGCCGTGTGTGCGTCCATCACTTCCACCATATGCGAGCAGTTTATCACAGCATAGAGTTTGTCTCCATATATGGCAATGTCGTTGCCCACATCGCCCAACCCTTTTACCACGTCAGGGTTCCTTTCATTGTATATGTTGCGGGCATACATGCCTGTGGTGTAGTCAAAGTAGTCTAAGGTAGCTTTGTTGCTGCCCATATTGCCTTCGTTCAGCAGATAGAATCCGGTGATGTGTCCGCCTGAGTAAGGTGGGGTGACGTCTTCTTCTTCCGAATGGATAAGCGGCAGGTCGCCGCGACATCCGGCAGCGACGGAAAGCAGCAGTCCGAGTGCAAGTCCTGTGTTCAGTGGGTGTCTCATGTTGTAAGTCCTATAATTGATATCAGAAGGTATATTGCAATATTGCTTTGAAATTGATGCCAGGCATGGGGTAGCAGGCCACCACCTCATATTGTTGGTTCAGAAGGTTGTTCACCTCCAGGGTGATGCGTGCCTCTCCCTGTCCGATGACAAGGTTTCTGGTCAGGGACAGGTCACTGGTGTACCAGGGCAATTGGTAGTTTTCGGGGGTATTGGCTTGCGAGGCATATCGTTCGCCGGTGTAGATAAAGCTGTAGTTGGCTTCCCACGGACCGAAGACCAGTCCTACAATAGCCGATCCGCTGTGCCAGGGTATGTAGGGTATCTGTCCGCCATAATATGCATCGTCCGGGTTGGTAACGTCTTGTGCTTTCTGATAAGTGTAGTTCAGACGTGTGGTCAGCAGCAGGTTTCCGGCCGGATTCCAGTCGGTTTGTATAGCTGCGTCCACTCCCCTTATTTCCACCTCACCCAGGTTTGTCATGGTCCATCGGAAGAAGTTGGATGTGGGGGTGGCTATGATTTTGTTTTGCACCTCATTGTAATATACGTCGGTCTGGATTTCCAGACGTTTCAGCCATTTACCGTTAAAGTTCTTGGTATAGGTGGCACCTATGTCATATTGGTTGGTGTATTCGGGCTTCAGGTCAGCGTTGCCTATGAAGGTATAGTATAGGTCGTTCAGTGTGGGCATGCGGAATATGCGTTTGTAGAAAGCCCTCAAGTTGAGGTCTGTCTTGCGTAACGGTCGGTAGGAAAATATGGCGGTGGGAGTCCACTGGGTATTGGATTCTGCCGACCGTCCTTTCTTTGTGCGATCATTTACGAAGGTGCCCAGCAGACTGGCTTGCAGCTTGACACGTTCCCATTGGAAGGCGGTAGCGGCAGCCACCAACAGGGTGTGGCGGCGCGGATAAGCAAAATCCTTCAGGTCTGCGTCAAGCAGGTTGAACTGGTAGTCGGCGGAAAGGCTCACGTCCCACCAGGGAAATACCGTCAGGCGGTTGGCGACCGATACATAGGTCTCGTGCTGGTGGTAACGGTTGTCAGTGTACATCAGGGCTTCGTCGCGTTGGGGGTCAGCCAGATAGTGCAGGTAGTCATAGGCATATTTGGCATTGGCCATCAGGCTGTAGCGTGTTCCTATGTTCCGCCTTATGGAACCTTGTGCGAATACATTGGTATCCCACTGCCGGTCTTCGTGTGTGAACTTGTTGCGTACCACGGCGCCCGGGTATCCGCGTGCCGAGCGGTAAAGGTAGCCTTTGGCTTTCCAGTATCCGTCCTTCATCTGGCCGTACCATCCGTTTTCCAGTCTTATGGCGTTTACGTCACCGTTATGCCGCACGGCGGTGGTGTCGTAGCTGTCTTCCACTTTATAGGTATACTTGTACCTCCCGGTGGTGTACATATATTCACCGCTGACCGATGTGCTTACTTTTTCGGTCACTTTCTGTTCCCACAGCAATGCCGGATTGGCTAGTCCGAACGAACCGGTCTTGAACGTGGCTTTTACATGACGGCTTTCCCCGTGGTCAAAGTACGGGGTCTTTGACTGCAGGTATATGGATCCGGCCGACCCGAAGTCCTTAGCCGGTTGGAAAATGGCGCTTTTCTGTCCGTTGTACAGTGTGATGGATTCCATGTTATCCAGTGAGAACCGTCCCAAGTCTACCGTTCCGTTCTGTGCGTTGCCCAGCTCTATACCGTCGTAGAACACGCCTACGTGGTTGGTTCCCATACTGCGTATGTTCACAGTCTTCAATCCGCCCACTCCGCCGTAGTCTTTTATCTGTATGCCCGAGAAGTAGCGTAGGGCATCGGCCACATTGTGCGCGCTGAGGCGGCTGAGTTCCTTGCCGGCAAGTTGCTGCACAGGGATAATCTCCTTGGGAGTCCTCTGGGCTGTAACTACCACCTCGTCAAGATACCTCAGACTATCAGATGCGTCCTGTGCGTGTATTGTGGCCGCGCTGATAGTCAGCCATAATAAGGCACAAATCCGTCCGACCGCATTGTTTACGTGTCCAAACATGTGTGCGTCAATAAAGAATTATAGAAATCTTCCTTTCTGTATGGCCTTCTCCTTAATCCCGGAAGTTGGCAGGCCGGTGAATGGTGGCAGGTCTTCTGACTGACTCCCTTTCCGGAAACCTTCCCGACGGCCTGATGGCTTAAGTCAGTGGTATGGAGAGTATTCTGCCCGGAAAGTTATTGGAGCTTCACAGCAGCGGGTCTGTTCGGGACTTTCACCCGATTCCCTTTTAATCCGCCTTCCTGAACGGACAGGCTGGAACCAATTCGGGAGCAAAGGTAAGCTATTTGTCCTTTATTTCCAAGAAGAGAGAATGCGTTTCGTAAAAAAACTCAGATAGACATGTTCGAAAACAGTATGGTGAACTGTGGATAACAGGCTATAGGCTCTTTTATTCCTGTCATTCACAGCTTGTCACTTGGCTTGTCCCGTGTATTCGGTTGTGGTCAGAGTCTCCGCTCATAGCGGTTACGCTGCACGGTTTTCCGTTTTGGAGCATTTCTGCCAGAATGATGACCGGGCTGGTGTACATGCCGTTGTGGCATTCTATCACGGCCTTCCCGTTTTTGTCTGTCTGCATCTGCGGATTCCAGTAAAGTGTGCGGCGGCGATAGTTTTCTTGTCCGGCACTTTGTGGTATCTCGTTGTAGACTGGCGTGTAGAAGTTCAGTGGCCGGGTATAGCCTTGTATGTAGGTGCGGCGGGTTCCCCGCGCGGCGGTCATGGATTTCTGCATGAGGCGCGTGTGTGTGATGTTGTCTTTAGGCTCCAGATAGAACAAGGCATATTCTCCCAGTTTGGACACGTCAATGTTCCTGTTTATGTTGTAGAAGAAACGGCTGGAACGGCTGTAGGTTCCGGTGTTTTCAGTGTATAGTTCGGGATGGGCGCGTATCTCTGCGCTGGTGGCTGTCTTTTTTTTGTCCAGGTCACTGTAGAAATAGAAGCTGTCATCAAAGGTGCGGTTGTTCATATTTCCTCCTCCTCGTCCGAACTGCTTGTCCGATATGTCGCTTATGGAATAGAACAAATTGTCTGTCGCTATGCTTTGTGCTGAATTGAGAACTTCGTTTGTGTAAGCGTTGTTTCCCTCGCATATCATCAGTCTTTTTATGCCGTCCACCTCATTCCAGAAGGTCCATGCGGCAATGGAGTCAAGTACTTGTGTGCCTACTATCAGGCAGATGGTGCGGTTCTTGTAAGTGCAGCTTCCGTCGCGCGGGTCACTGGCAAAGTTCGGATTCAGTCTTTCCATCAGGTCGGCCATGGTATATATGTTTTCCCCCTTGTCGCGCAGTTCGTCTACCACGTGGGGCACATCGTAGTAGGCGTCCACACTTTTTTCATACACTTGTGTGGTCATGTCTGTGTGACGGTGGCTGTTTTTTTTAGCAAATTCCACTTCATCCAGCAATTTGACGTTCGCATCGCGTAGCAGTGAGTCCATGTAAAGCGAGTCTGCCCTTTCGGTCAGTTTCAGCCAAAGGCTTTTGTCTGCCCATTGCGGATGGGTCTCTGCATAGGCATAAGCGCGTGCGGAAGGTGAGAAGTCACGTTCAAGCCGCACCGACGTGTCGCGCTTGCGCTTTTGCCCGTTGCGACGTGTCTGGAACACGGCTTCCACTTCGCCGTTGAAGTCGGCTACAGGAATGCTGAACCGTCCGGCGGAGTCCGTCACTATGGTGCCGGCCACAATGGAATCGCGGTCCAGTACGATGACGCTCACTTCCATGTCTTTCATTTCCCGTTGCAGCAGCGATGAGCGTATCTGTCCTTTCAGAATAAGATCCTTTTCCGGCTGTTCCGGCAGGTCGGACAGCTGGCCGGATATGAGTCGGGACATGTCATACTGTCTCCATCCGTGTACCATCAGCAGTGCGTCCAGTTCCTGTACCTTACGCAGGTCGGTATGGGCAAAATAGTATCCGGGTTGATGGATGTATCCTTTCAGTCCGGAGGTGAGTAGCATGTCGGTGAAGAGGGTATTGTCATATTCAGCATAATCCGAGCGGAGTGCGTCGCGCACGGACACGGAGAATGTCCCCTGCATAGGACATCCGTCGGCATCGGTGAACTGCAGCTCGTATTTCATGGCCTCATAGGGGCGGTATACGGGCTGCATGCCTTTCACTTTTCCTTGGGGCATGTCTGAGGGGAAGATGAAGGAGAAACGTTCGCACACAGTGCGCCCCTCCTTGTCTATGAGTGACACTTGGTAGATGCCGTCTTTGTCTTCCGGTGCGTGGAAAACAAAGGTGCGTTGGCTTTCCGGTCGCATGGATAGGGTCCAGTAGGAGAGCGGATACCCTTCGTGACTCACCATGGCGCAAAGGTCGTTGGCCGGTGTCTGTCCGTTGCACGACACTTGTCCCACTATGTTGCGTCCGGCCGTTGTCACCTTCAGTACATACCCGGCGGCAAGCGGTGCGGGCAGGCTGAAGGAATACGTCTTATGGTTATAGCGCACTTTGGCGGAGGTTTGTCCCTTGTCCGGAGTGTAAGAGAACACGCCTATGCCGTTGTGTGAGGTTTCCAGCAGGGTCAGTGTGTCTCCCTTATCCGTACATACCGCTCCGTGGAGCGACACGCTGGCTGTGTTTCTGCCCTCGGCCTTGAAAGCCACGCGGGAGGGTACTCCTTGCACCAACGCGCCTCCTTCGGGGAAGAACTGCAGGGCCAGGTCGTCTTCCATGCCCTTGGGGCGTTTGCGCATGGAGGGGTTCAAGTCGTAGGTGGAGATGGTGCGGTCGAACTGTTTTCCGTTTGCTGCCTGATAGATGGGGAAAGTGCGCGAGAAGTAGTCCGGCTCTTCGCGAGTCAGCATCCAGCGTGTGTAGGCACGTATCTCGTAGTAGCCGGACAAGGTGCCGGCATCCAGTATCAGCTGTCCGTTGCATTCGCCGTTCTCCAGCTCGAATATTTCCCGTTGCGTCACGTTTCCCATTTGGTCCAGCATCTCCACATATAAAGGCTTGCTGAGTGGGCTTGGCTGTCGGGTACCGGCCAGTGTCACATAGGCTTTGAACCAGATGGTGTCGCCCACGTAGTAACTGCTGTTGTCAAAGTGAAGATACGCCTTTTCGCGTGGATAAAGGTCGGCAAAGTATCTTGCATTCTCAAAGAAGCTTCGGAACAGAGAATCTGTCTCCGCTGTTTGTGCACGGAGTCCGGGGTGGAAGAGGCAGAGCAAAACGGTAAGTGTTATGAATGCCTGTTTTTTCATAGGATTACTTAGTTGAAATCGTTTTCAGTGAAACTGTAATGACGTTCGTTTGGGGTGATATTGTCATAAGAATCCGAACGGAAAACAGTACTACTCACTACAGGAGTAACTATCGGCTGCAAGTTAATTAAGATTCATGAATAAAGCAACCTTATGGAGATTTTTTTATAATAAAGATCCACTCCGCTGCCGACCTGTCCGCAGCCTGGTGCGGACAGGTTCGCACGGTGCTGTGAGTCCGTTCGCAGGAAGCTGTGAATCCGTTCACACGAGGCTGTGAATCCGTTTTTATCAGATTTCTGTAAATCAGTGATATAAATAGTATCAGGCTATGCCTTGGATGGAAAGGAAGTGGTGCCCTTCGCCAAACTGTTGGAAAGCGGACAGGGCTTGTGCGGGATGAAAATAGAAACCGCTTCCGAATGTTTTGTGGGAAGAATGCAGTATTTTTGCCTTCGCTGCATTATATATATGTATTTGAAATAACACGTGTTTATAGAAAGGATGGAAGAAGAGGTTTTGGCCGAGCGTTGCAGGCAGGGCGACAGCCAGGCTCGTAAGGAATTGTACGAGCGTTATGCCGGAGTCCTGCTGGCTGTATGCCTGCGGTATGTGGGCGATAGGGATACGGCGCAAGACCTCTTGCATGACGGTTTCCTGAAACTGTTCGCGTCTTTTGGCAAGTTTGTATGGAAAGGCAAAGGTTCGTTGAAGGCGTGGATGGAGCGGGTCATGGCAAACGAAGCCTTGCAGCACCTGCGGAAGCACGATGTGCTCAGCCAGGCTGCCACGCTGGATGACACCCCGCTGGCTTTTGACGAACCCGATGCTTCGGACATAGAGATGATACCGGAGGAGACACTCATGGGCTTTATAAGAGAACTGCCCACAGGATACCGCACGGTGTTCAACCTGTATGTTATGGAAGGGAAATCGCATAAGGAAATCGCTGCCCTCTTAGGCATTAATGAAAAGTCATCGGCCTCACAGCTGGCCAGAGCCAAGGCCGCTTTGGCCGCCAAGGTGAAGGAGTGGGTAAAACGTAATGCGTAACAAACAAGGAAAGGAGAGTTGCTTTATGGAAAAAGACGAAATGTGGCTGAAAAAGATAAAGGAACGGCTGGAAAACCATGCCGAACCGGTGCCCGAAGACGGCTGGCAACGGCTGGCTGCGGCTGTGGAAACCGGCTGCTCCCGTAGCCGGGCAAGGCTGGTTGTCTTGCGACGCAGAGTGACGGCCATTGCCGCCGCGTGTCTGGCGGTGGTGGGCATAGGCACACTGATGCTTCTCTACGGGCCGGACAGCAGGCAGGTGGCACCCGGCGATGAGCTGTCCGGTATACAGATGGCAAAGGGACTGGGCAATGACCGGGATGACGGAATGTCCGGACAAACGGCAACTGAAACGGCAGGACGAAGGGCACAGGCAGGAACTGTCCAATCTGAGTCTGCGGACATGAAAAGCAGGCTGATGGCGGAAGCGGGACATCATCGTGTGTCGCAGGAATATGGTATAAAGCAGCAACCGGCTGAAGTGCCACCCTTGCGGGAAGAAGGAGAGGAAGGACTGTCCGTCTCCCGTGGCGATAGTGTGCAAGTTCAAGATGAGGTTCAAGCCGGCTATAAGAAAGAAGGCAATGACTCGCACGTGCCCGATGTGGCTTACAGTGACAGAAGGGAACGGGAAACGTTCCGTTCCGAAATCCGGCATGAGTCTGGAAAACAGAAGCGGGGGTGGGCTTTGGCACTGTCGGGGCATGTGACGGGAGCCGGTGACGCTCCTTCTTCCCGCTTGAGACAGGCGGACATATCCGGATCCAGGTCATTGTCCTCTGTCTACGCCATTTCCACCAGAGCCTTGCCCGACGGCGATATGCCGGTTGTACAGGAAGAACTTTCTTACTTGATGGACAGCGGCCGTGAGGTGGCCTCTATAAAACACAACCAGCCGGTAAGCGTGGGACTGTCTGTCAGGAAAAACCTGTCTCATGGCTTATCTTTGGAGACAGGACTGTTCTATACTTATCTGTCTTCGGATGTCACTTTTTTGGGTAGCGATGAGGTTTTCGACCAGAAACTGCACTATTTGGGCATACCTTTGCGCCTGAACTGGGATTTTTTCCGCAGGGGGGCATTTGTGATGTATGCCTCTGCCGGTGGTGCCATGGAGAAGTGTGTGTATGGACAGTTTGATGGGCACAAGGAGACTGTAAGTCCCTTGCAGTGGTCTTTGTTGGGAGCCGTGGGCGCACAGATTGACATGACACGTCACATGGGTTTCTATGTGGAGCCAGGTGTTTCTTACTATTTCGATGACGGGTCGGCTGTGCAGACCATACGCAAAGAGAATCCGTGCAGCTTTACATTCCAGGCAGGTTTCCGATTTTCTTACTGAAGGTTTTGTCGGGAAGGGTTGGGTGTCTCCAAGCTTATCTTGGAAAGGGAAAATAATCCTAGTGCGGTCTTGATGGCCGGTTTGGGCTAAAATGCTTATCTTTGCCGTCCGGAGAAATTTTCGACAAGATGAAGTGTAACAGAATATTTGCATTGATGGTGTGGGCGGCAGTCCTGCTTTCCGCCTGTGGCAATGGGAGACAGCCTGTTTCTACAGGCGGGTGCGATACGTTGGATTTGCGCTATGCCGATAACCTGACACTGATACGTCACCACGAGGGCTACATTCGGGCTATATTGAGGAATCCTTGGGATACATTGAAGACCCTTCATACGTATATATTGGTTCCAAAGGACAAGCCTCTGCCGCCCGGGCTGCCTCCAGGCACATTGGTGCGTACTCCCTTATCGCGTTCCGTGGTCTATTCCTCCGTGCATTGCAGCCTTCTGAAGGAATTGGGAGCCATACGGCAAATAGGAGGAGTCTGCGACCTGCATTACATCAATATGCCCGACATCAGGCAACTGCATGCCGAGGGAGCTGTAGCGGATTGCGGCAACAGCATGACGCCGGATATAGAGAAAATCATCAGTCTGCATCCCGATGCCATATTGCTCTCTCCTTTTGAGAACAACGGCGGCTATGGTAAGGTGGAGAAGTTGGGCGTGCCTTTGATAGAATGTGCCGATTATATGGAGACTTCTCCCTTGGGGCGTGCCGAATGGATGCGTTTCTATGGCTTGCTGTTCGGGAAGGCGGCGGAGGCCGACAGCCTCTTCGCTGTGGTGGACAGCTGTTACCGGCGTCTGGCTGTCAGAGCCAGTCTGTCTTCTTCCGCATATAAGGTGTTCAGCGAACTGAAAAGCGGGTCGGCGTGGTACGTGCCCGGAGGCAGGAGTACCATGGGACAATTGTTCAACGATGCCTGCGGACGTTATGCCTTTGCCGATGACCGGCATAGCGGTTCGGTGCCTTTCTCGTTTGAGACCGTATTCGATAAGGCCGGGGATGCCGATGTTTGGATTATCAAGTATAATAGGGAAACCGATCTGACCTATTCCGCTTTGGCGGCCGAGTATGCCCCTTACACCGGATTCAAAGCCTATAGGGACCGTAACATTTATGGTTGCAACACATCAAAGGTAGCCTATTATGAAGAGACCCCTTTCCATCCGGACTATCTTCTTTCCGACTATATACAGATTCTTCATCCGGAAATCCACCTGCCGGAGGGATTACGTTATTTCAGCAAGCTATGCGAATGAGCAAGGGAATGAAATATGGTCTGTTGATGGTTGTGTCCGTCTGCCTGCTGCTGGTGTGCAATTTATTGGTAGGTACGGTGTCCATACCTCCATCTGAGGTGTTCCATATATTGTCCGGTGGCAATACTGAGAATGAAAGTTGGAACTTTATTGTATGGGAATCGCGTTTCCCTCAGACGTTTACGGCATTGCTTTGTGGCTGTGCCTTGTCGGTTTGCGGACTGATGTTGCAGACTGTGTTCCGCAATCCGTTGGCCGGACCTTCCATACTGGGCATTGAGTCAGGCGCCAGTTTGGGAGCGGCTTTGGTCATGTTGCTTTTGGGAGGAAGCATTACGGCCGGGGCGTTCAGCTTGTCCGGTTTCTTGTCTGTATTATTGGGTGCCTTTGTGGGTGCGATGGGAGTGATGTTTCTTATCTTATTTCTTTCCATGTGGCTTAAAAGCAGCCTGATGTTGCTGATAGCCGGCATTATGGTAGGCTATGTGACTTCATCGGCCATTTCATTGCTGAATTTTTTCTCTACGGCAGAAGGCGTACAGTCTTATATGATTTGGGGTATGGGCAGTTTTGGCAGTGTGTCTTTGTCGCAGTTGCCCGCTTTTGCCCTGATAGTGGCACAGGGATTATTGGGGGCTTTATTGCTGATAAAACCGCTGAACCTCTTGCTTCTTGGCGACCGCTATGCGGCAAACCTGGGATTGAATGTAAGGGCCGTTCGTACCATATTGCTGGTAGTTACCGGATTGCTTACAGCGGTGGTTACCGCTTTTTGCGGACCGGTGTCTTTCATCGGGCTGGCTGTGCCGCATATAGCTCGGTTCATGTTGGGTACGGCCAATCATAAATATCTGTTGCCCTTTACCATGCTTTGTGGTGGAGGAGTGACTTTATTGTGCAATCTTCTGTGTGTGCTTCCGGGTGATTGGGGTGTTGTCCCGTTGAATGCCGTAACCCCTTTTATAGGAGCTCCTGTGATAATATATGTCATTGTGAGCCAGCGGAAACGCCTGTCTTCTTCAGAGGATATGATGTGATGTGCGGACGGGTAAAGTAACCGTTTTTTTGACCGTTTTTATGTTGTAGAACATATTTTTATGCGGTAGTTTTATACTATATAGCCGTTTTGTTGTACCTTTGCGCCGGTATTAGTTTTAATAAAAAAGATTGTTATTATGATTTTACCTGAAGAACCGATGATGCTCTACAGCTTCATCAACACGAAGCTACGTGATTCTTATCCTTCGCTTGACGCACTTTGTGCCGACATGGATGTAGATAAGGAAAGCATTGTGAAAACATTGAAAAGTGTTGGGTTTGTATATAATCCCCAACGTAACCGTTTCTGGTAATATTTCGAGGCTGTAGCTCCTGAGTGAGTCCCACTCGGTGCGCTTTGGCCCAGAAAGGACAAGTATTGCGCAGTCACAATAAAAGCTTCTATGAGCTTTGCGTGTGTCTGCGCATTTTGTTATTGTTTCTGTTCCTGTCTATCGTATAATAGCCTTTCTTATTTAGAATTGACTCCAAATAAGAGATGAGGAAATGCCGATGAAAAAGCGGGACAAGACAAAAGGGCTGTCCCTATGTCTTGTCCCGCTTTTAATATAGAATATGTAGGCTGTAATAATGTCATATTTGTCACATTGCATTTTGGGTCTTATAGATGCGGAATGTGTTTTCGGAGCAAAAGGACAGCCTAAAACCTTGCAGGGCAAATTCAAAAACAGATTTTAAAAAGGAAGGTCATCTTTCACGTCACCGGAAAGGAAGTCGGAACTTACTTCCGGAGTGGGAGGAGGTACCATGGCTCCATCGGCTTGAGGAGCGACGTTTGATGCACCTACGCGCTCTACTTTCCATGCACGTATGCTGTTGAACCAGCGGTCCTGCCATTGGCGGGCATCAATATCAAAGGACACAATCAGTTCTTCACCCATTTGGATATTGAATTCCTTTATCTTTTCCTCACCAAATACGTCAAAGCACATTTTACGCGGGTATTGCCCGTGGTCTTCAATGACATATTCTTGTACTTTCCATTCGTTGCCTGCTTTTGAGACTCCGCCTCTCGGGGGGAGTATGGCGATAATTTTTCCTGTAAAATCCATAGTCTTCTATGTTATAATGATGCGGCAAAGTTACAATTCTTTAGAAATATAAGGCAAATAAAATCTGTTTTTCTTCATTTATTTCTCACGGTTCTCTTCGCGTTTCTGCATAAGTCCTTGTCGTTGAAAAGAGAATTCTTGTAGTTGGTTTATGTCGTATGAATTTGATACCTTTGCCCGTAAATATGTACATTTTCTCGTTGTTATGAAGAGCGTAGCGGGCTACGTGACAAATGGGAACAGGAAAAGACCGGAAAAGCAACATGAATTACAACGAACATACAGGCAAAAGCAAAGGTTTTCGTGCCTTGACCAGGCTTAGCCATGAACAGTTTTGTGCACTTCTCCCTTATTTTAAGACTGCGCATGAGGATTATCTGTTTGATTTATGAGATTTACTGTTTTTTCATTACGTCATTGGCCCAACTCCGGATGGCACTTCGGTTACTTCCGTTCAGTAGTTTGCCGTCCTGCCATTTCAATTCGGGATATGTTGTCCGCAATTCTTTCACGCTGTTGCTTATCCCGCTACCGCCGGAGGTGGCAAACGGCACGAGTGTTTTGCCTTTCAGGTCATGGCTCTCGATGAAGGCGTTTATTGTGCGCGGAGCCTGGTCCCACCAGATGGGATAGCCGATGAAGATGACATCGTAGGCGGCGATATCCGTTTTTATCTCTTTAAGTGCCGGACGTGCCTGCGGATTGTTCATCTCCACCGAGCTGCGCGACTGCCTGTTGTTCCAGTCAAGGTCATCGGAAGTATAGGCCTGCTGCGGGACAATTTCACACAGCGTACCTCCTGTAACATCCGCAATCATCCGGGCTGCCTTGGCTGTTGTGCCGGTGGCTGAGAAATATACGACCAATGGTTTGTTGCCTGTTTGCATATTCTTTTCTCCTTTGCTTTGGGCACAGGCGGCAAAGCTCATGGTCATTACCGCCGCCAATGTCAACATAATCTTGTTCATGATTCAACTTTTATAATATATCATTTGATTTTCAGTCCCGGTATCAGCGGCTTCACATCCACCAGTTCCAGTTCCTTCACCATCGCGAGGGTGCCTTGCTTGTATTTCTGGAAGTGCGGCGTTTTCAGATGGCTCTCGTAGGCGGCACGGTCGGCGTAGATTTCGAGGATGGTTACCTTGTGCGGCGCGTCCTTCTCAGCGGTGGCATAGAGCGTCAGCACGCCCGGTTCCAACCGCATGGAGGCTTCGATTTCCTCTTTCAGATAGGCGTTGTAGGCATCCAACTGTGCCGGGTCGACCGTGATTTTCGACAGGCGTACCAGGTTATCCTTTGCCGGGGCGGGCTTGGTGTACTCCTCCTTGATGATGCGCAACGCCTTGATGGCGGCAGGGAAACCGATGTAAGGCAGGCACTGGATGACGGCGGCGGCCAATGTCTCGGGTGAGTTGCCCACGTGGATGTTGCCGTGATAGTGCGAGTGGAGTTGGCTCTCGGCTTCCAGCGTGGCAAGCGCACAATATCCGAGCAGTTCGCGTGTCTGCAAGTCGAGCGCGCCGCGGCTGTATATCTCGCCGAAGAAATAGTCCGTGAGGAACTGCTCCACATCCTTGCCCATATCGCCGGGCAATCCGTTCATCACCGAAGCGATGCCGCCGGGATAGAGCTTGTCCTGAATGGCCTTGCCCGTCTCGTGGCGGGTTTCTTCCGTTACTGTGCCTTGCTTTTCCAACGGCAGGGAGATGCCCCGCTCCTTGAACACCTCGTTCACCGTGGCCACGGCATTCAGCATCTTGGGGAAGCCGATGAACGGGGCGGTGAGGTACATCACCTCGCGCAGTTCTTCGGGCGTAACGCCTACGTTGAGTGCCGCACCTGTGTGGGCTTTCAGTTGCGGAAGGGTCTGCATCGTGGCAAGGGTGATGCAGGTAATCATCTCGCGCTGCTTCAAGCTCAGGTCGCCCGTCCGGAACACCTTGCCGAAGATGAACTTCTGCAAGATGTCCATCATCTCCGGGTCGGTACCTTGTCCGGTCAGGGCTTCGCCGCCGAAGAGGGTGCGGTAGTTCTGCTTGCATACTTCGATTCTATCCATATCCTTTGTTGTCTGTGCCGTCGCGGACAGGCTGCCTGCCAGCACGAGGGCGATAATTGCTAATACTTTTTTCATCTTCAATACGTTCATTTATCTGATGCAAAGGTATGAACTTCGTCTCTCAACCCTGTAACCATAAACGGGTAATGCATACCATTTTTACAGAATGTTATTTCATTCAGCTTTCCCGCTTGGTTAAATCTTGACGGAATGATAAGTCAAACTCCTATTAGTTCGGTTGACAGACTCACAACCCAATGCTTTCCCCGTCCTCGGGAATAATCAGCCGGTTCATGTCGATGCCGTGGTGCAGGGCTTCGTTGCGCAAGATGGCACGGATGGTCTGGCAGTGGTCTACCGCATCCATGTGTACGGCGATGAAGCGGGTTTGCGCCGGGGATTCATCAATAATCTGCATGGTCTCTGTCTCGTTTGGGATGATAGGTCCGTCGGTCTTCGACATGGGAGGCAATATGGCACCGCCGCTGTTTACGACCATGTAATCGGGAGGATGAAAAAAATGGGAATATATACCATTTAGATAAGAGCTTTTGCACTCGATACATCAAACGCCGGACTTACTCCATTTTTCTCTCGTCAATCGGCTGATGTGTTCCGTGCGGACATCACGGGTCAAAGGACAATATACATCTTTATTAGTCCGGTAATACCTAAATCCGCATTTCTCCTGTGCTCGCTTGGACTTCTCGTTGCCGTCAAAATAACCGCACCATAAGCATTTCAGCATTAAATCCTCAAATCCGTAACGGATTATTTCCTTCATGGCTTCCGGTATCAAGCCCTTCCCCCAATACGGGACACCTATCCAATACGATATTTCTCCTTCATCTTCGTCTATTGGGAAGTTGCTCCGACTTCCTGTCAGCAGCCCGATGCAACCTATGGTGGTATCATCACCTTTCAGCGTTACGGCAAAAACTCCTTCCTGCGAAAAAACATTCCGAATGACTTCCCGGCTTTCTTCCACAGACTGATGTGCCGGCCAACCCGCAATCGGACCAATCCGTTCGTCTTTCGCATAATAAAACAAACTCTCCGCGTCTGCCACTTTCCACGGACGCAAAACCAATCTTTCTGTTGTCAATACCATTGTCGTAAAATTTAATAGGGTAAAACAATTTTCATATTTCGGCTACAAAGTTAGGGCTTCCACGGATATGGAGAGGGATGAGAATTTAAGTAGAATCGGTATTTTTGAAAACACCCTGTCAATTTATCCTGAGTTATTGCTACCTTTACCGGCAAAAACAGAAACAATGGTTCAAGATTTGATGCTTCCCGAATGTGCGAAAGCTGTTGTCGGGAAAAGTAGTTTGAGGATGGACAAGGGTTTCCCGCTGAAGCTGCCTTACCTGTCCGTGTTCATTTGCCTGGGCGGGCAAGCATCCGTCCAAGTCAATTTCGAGGAATACGTTTTCCATCCATACGACATACTGGTTCTGTCCGAAGATTCCTTGACTGTGTTCTCAACGGCTTCGGAAGATTTTCATACCTTCTTTTTCTTGGCGGATAAAGAATTAGCCTCGGAGATAGCCTATAAGTTGCCGAACAGCCTGTTCTCGTATTTGTGGAAATCACCGCTTTGCAGACTGGAAGAATCGGAGAAGCCCGTGTTGCAGGCGTGGATGGAACTTGCCTTGTTCACATTCAATCACTGCGAGGCTTACAAAGATATCATCATGGCCAATCATTTGCAAAGCTTCTTCCTTCGGATGGCTGAAAGAACCACTGTTGCACGTTCAGAAGAAATTGTCCGGCTGAAATATCGCCGTAAGGAAATGCTGTGCTGGAATTTCTGGGACTTGATTGGAAAGCATTGCAAGCAGTATCGTCAAGTGGCTTTCTATGCGCAGAAGCTCTGCATAACGCCTTTCTACCTATCGCAAATCACCAAACATTTCTTCAATGAATCGCCCAAAGGATTGATTGAAAGGCAGGTCATTTTGGAAATGAAAGCGATGCTCCTCCATTCCGACATCTCCGTCAAAGAAATGGCCGTACGGCTGAACTTTGATGATGCGTCTTATATGTGCCGGTTCTTCAAACGACACACAGGAATTTCATTGATTGAATACAGAAGCTTAGGAAGCAGGCGATGAACCTTGGCAACCGACAAGTTCTTCGTCTATCGCCTGTTGTATTGTTATCAGACCGATACGCCGCCCTATCTGAATACATCGGTAATGGCGCAGTTCGGCGTGTCTGCCACCCATCTGTTGAAGCAACGTCTGCTGGAAGAACTGAAAAACGAACTGCTGTTCAACAACCGCACGGTCAGCCAGTTGTCGGACGACTTCCACTTCTCCGACCCCAGCCACATGATGCGATTCTTCAAACAGCAGACGGGGAAGACATTCACGCAGTATTTACAAGATTACCAGAACGGGATATATGAATAGGGTTTTTCCGGAAGGTTACAGTCCTGTCATCTTCTCCTGGTCTTCGGGATAACGGCCGCCGACTATCTCGATGCTGTCCAAATGCCGGCGGATGTCCGCCAGTTCTTCGGAGGTGAAACGGATGTCCGCGCCGCCGATGTTCTCTTCGATGCGCCCGATGCGCTTCGTGCCGGGGATGGGGACTATCCACGGCTTCTGTGCCAGCAGCCAGCCGAGGGCGATACGGGCGAGAGTAGTCTCTTTCCGTTTGGCAAGCTCTTCCACGTATTCCACCAGTGCCATGTTGTGCCGCAGGTTTTCGCCCTGGAAACGGGGAATGGCGGAACGGAAGTCGGTCTGGTCGAACCGGGTGTCCTTGTTGAAACGGCCGGTCAGCATCGCCTTGCCGAGTGGGCTGAACGGCACGAAACCGATGCCGAGTTCTTCCAGCGTGGGCAGCAGTTCCGCTTCGGGCTTGCGGTACCACAGGGAGTATTCGCTCTGCACCGCAGCCAGCGGACAGACGGCGTGGGCACGGCGCACCGTGGCGGGGGCGGCTTCCGACAATCCCCAATGCAGCACCTTGCCTTCCTTTATCAGTTCGCCCACGGTCTCGGCCACCGTTTCGATAGGTACGTTCGGGTCCACACGGTGCTGGTAGTAGAGGTCGATATGGTCGGTGCGCAGGCGGCGCAACGAGCCTTCCACTGCCCGCCGGATGGTCTCCGGACGGCTGGAAAGCGATACGGGACGTGCCGAGGTGGTCAGGTCGGGCGTCTCGGACAGGTCGTAGCCGAACTTGGTGGCGATGACCACCCGGTCGCGCACGGGCTGTAACGCCTCGCCCACAAGGTCCTCGTTCTTGCCGTAGCTATATACTTCGGCAGTGTCGAAGAAGGTAACGCCCAGGTCCACCGCCCGGCGGATGGTGTCGATAGCATCCTTGCGATCGGGATACGGGGGATAGCTCTGCGTGAATCCCATGCAGCCTAAGCCGATGGCGGATACTTCCAGTTTGTCTTTTCCTAATGTCCTTGTTTTCATGGCTGTTCCTCCTTTCTGTATGCTTTCCCGAAGCTGGTGCACTTGCCGATGGTTCCGCCGGTGCGCAGGTAGGTGTAGTTCGGCATCTCGAACAGCACGGGTTTCAGTTTGTCGTAGTCGGGTTTGCCCTTTTCGTTCAGGCAGTCCTCGTCCACATAGGTGTTCGTTATCTTGCAGATGAAGTTGTCGAAGGTGTCCGTCTCGTAGTTGTCCACCACCTCGCACTCCATCACGTCAATGACGGGCGTTCCCGCCTCGCCCCGGTGCCAGGCGAATACGTCCGACTTGTCCGCCTTGGCTCCGCTGGCGCAGCCCACGTAGTCGGCACGGGAGAGCATCGCCTCGTTCACCATATTGACCGATACCCGGCCCGTCTGCCTGACACCTTCGTTGGTGTAATGTTTCTTAAACATGCTGAGCATGATTCGGTCGTGCCCGATGATGCCCACATGAGCCACGAGCAACCAGTTCACTTTTCCGTTCACTTCCGTCCCTACGACCACTGCGGGCGTGGGATAGAGTGCCAATGTGTTTCCGATGTTCTTCTTCATTGTTATCTTGTTTTAATGTCGTTTGCAATCGGGTCATCCTCTGCCGTGCCGGACAGTCCTTTCAGTATCTCCACCTCGTTGGGTTCGAGGGGGACGGACGCTTCGCCGACGAGGAAACAGCGCAAAAGCTGCCGCGGCGTCATGTTGTGTCGGCCGGCGATGAAACACACCGCCTCGTCCGCGCACAGTTCTTCGGGGAAATCAGTAATCTGCTCCATTGTCTTTCCTTGTTTTTATCCGATGCAAAATTACACCGAATCGGCGGGGAATCTTGTAACCATAAGTGGGCAAACCGTACCATTTTCACGGAATTGAGGGGCGGAAGCTGCGGCGGGGGGCAGAGAAAGATGTGGTATATATCAGTTGTGGCACACCCTGCAAGATTGCAGGATAAGTACGGTTGATTGGGTAGACGGCGGTTATCGGGGGCGGATTGATACTGTCGACTGAATATGCACCTTAGCAGAAGAGAACGGACAAGGCTTCTACGGATGGAACAATGTAATCCGCTCCGGCAGAAATCAGTTCTTCGCGTGAGCCATAACCATAAAGCACGCCAATGCATTCCATGCCGACTTCGTGCGCTCCGGCGACATCAAACTTCCGGTCGCCTATCATGACGGCTTTCTCTTTTTCGGGAATGCCTGTCTGGGCGAGAAGATATTGCATTACTTCTGTCTTCCGCGTTCTTGTGTGGTCGAGCGAAGCCCCTTCAATTCGCTCAAAATAACAGGAAAGATTGAAATAGTCCAATATTTTCTTGGCAAACGGGGTCGGCTTCGAGGTCGCGACATATAGCTTGCGTCCAGCCTCCTGCAAGTGTTTGAGAAGTTCGGGAATGCCCGGATAGACCCTGTTTTCGCACCAACCTTTTTCCGCGAAGTATTCACGGTAATAGTTGACGGCTTCTTTCGCCTGTTCTTCGGAGAAATGATACGTCTCCCGGAAAGAGTCGACTAACGGAGGACCGATAAAAGGAGCTAATCGGCCGAGGTCATTTTCAATAATGCCGTAATGCTTCAAGGCATGTTGCATCGAGCGGGTGATGCCGATGAACGGGTCAGTCAGTGTTCCGTCCAAGTCGAATAACAGATAGGTTTTATCTTTCATACATCTATGAGTTCCTGTTTTATCTTTGCGAAGATAATGAAAATCAGGGAGCGGGGCAATGGGAATGGGAAAGAAAAACGTTATCTTTGTATCGGTGAAAATACGAAAAAGGTCTAAGTGATTGAAAATGAGTTTTAGTTACCAACTCATGTTAGCAATAGGTTACGAATTAGTTAGTTATCTACTGTTTTATTCTTCTATGCGTTGCGTAACCTTCAAACTTCGCAAAGAAAAATGCTATGGCTCAACTTACTGACAAATATCGTCCTGCGAATTACGAAGATTGTTTCCGTCAGACATTAATCGGGAAAGAACGGATGAAGCCCAGAGATTTGTTTGACCTAATATTTGTTCATTACCCGAAACCGGCACTCTGTCTGTTAAGATTCAGAGACTGGTTGGTGAAACCCTTAGGCCTTAAAACGGGTGGGGGATTTGCGGATATGATACTTGAAGAAAATGAAACAGAACTGGTTATAGGAAAGCAAGACAAGCATCTTGACTTTTATGTGGTATTGGCATGCGAACTTCCGTCCGGCAACAAACAAACCATCAGTGTTTCTACATTGGTCAAGTATAATAACGGATTAGGTAAAATGGGACATTCAGTAAATAGCATAAAATTAGCCAACTAATTCATACACAAAGTATTGCGAATTAGTTGGCTTTTTTGTATCTTTAGGTATTCCCCCGCAA
>CASFQC010000016.1 GCA_949296415.1 uncultured Bacteroides sp.
TCATTATTTCATTAACTTGTTATTTGTCAGATATAAAGTTACGAAAAATACTTGTGATTACCTATCTTTTTTAGAACTTTATTATCCCGAACTCACGTAGAAATTGTCATTCATGTGAACATGCTGAAAGAAGGCTGGGACGTAACCAATCTTTATACGATTGTGCCATTGCGGGCGGCTGATGCACCTATACTCGTGGAGCAACAGATTGGGAGAGGTTTGCGCTTGCCTTACGGAGGAAAACGTACAGGAGTGGCTGATGTAGATAAACTGACCGTTATTGCGCATGAGAATTTTGAAGCGGTGATTGCAAAAGCGAATGACCCGAATTCTGTATTGAGCAAAGTGACCTACGTGGAACTCGACAATGATGACCTTGCTTCGATACAAGGCAAAGTGGTTAAAGCCGCCACTCAAATGGATGCTGAAGAACAGAGAACTGTTCAGAAAGCCACGACAGAAACGGAGAAAAAGAACTCCCAAGCAATAATGGATGCCAAACGGGCTGTGTGGAAAGTAATTCCGTTAATGAATTCTTCGGTAAAGTCTGCCAAAGATCTTTCCAGTCCGGAAATAATATCCAAAATAAAATCATTGACCCGAGAAGATATCATTAAGTATACCCAAGCTGCTAACCCTCTTTTTGCAGATGAAGAAGCTCAGCCTCTTTTGGCAGAAGTGGACAATGTAGTGGAAATAGTTGTCAAGTATTTCATTGACAATATCATAGAAATTCCTCGTATGACCATCCAACAGGAAACATACCGGGCCGAGTTCCAATGGTTTGACTTGGATGTAAGTTCCGGATTTGATTTACCGGCCCTGAATGAAGAAATCATCAGAGTTAGTTTGGGGGCAGGGGAAAAGTCTGTGGACATACTGCAGGTCATTCCTGGACGGAAATTTGATGCACCCGTCAATTTAATTGTGAATGTGTTGATTGATTATGATGAAATTGATTACGATGAGAATGCAGAGTTGCTCTATCATCTGGCAGGGCAGGCAGTTGATGCCATAGCATCGCATATAGAAGACAAAGCGGATTTACCCAAAGTAGTAAATCAATTCAAAACGGTCATCGGTGATAATATTTACACGCAAATGCAGCATCACTTCGTTATGAAACCTACCGGATATATAACACCGAAGGTTCTGCCTTTTACAGGGATGTCGGAGCAACACATAACTGAAATACTCGGATTTGGCAGAACCGATTATCGCGATCCGGTGAAGCGGGGTGACGTGCCAAAATATATTTTCACAGGTTTCATAAAGTCGTACTACACGGAGTGCAAATTTGACAGTCAGACGGAATTGGATTTTGCGAATATATTGGAGTCGGACAGCAAGGTACTGAAATGGCTTCGCCCGGCTTCCAATCAATTCAATATTTATTGGTCGAATGGAGCGAAGCGGTATGAACCGGATTTCATAGTGGAAACAACCGACTGTATTTATATGGTAGAAACAAAGGCAAAGAAAGACCTGACGACAGAGGAAGTGCAGGCAAAGAAAAAGGCTGCGGAAGAATATTGTAAGAATGCCACTGAATATACGCAGACAAATGGAGGAAAACCCTGGAAATATCATTTGTTGCGGCATGACATGGTGGATAAATCAAAGAGCTTTGACTATCTGATGGCTATATCTTCCTGATTTCCTTGGCGCGTCACCCCAAAAAACATTTTCCAATAAAAGCGCGGTGTGCTGAGGCCGTTTCTCATCCGGGCTTTCCAACGTGTCGCGGTATCTTTCGTAACGCTCCTTACGCTCTTTGCATACGTCAAGTTTGTGTCGATTTTCATCCTTGGACATTATATCCCAAATCTCTAAGAGCCTGTTTAAATTTTGCTCAGTACTGTTTTGAGATGTTATTTTGAGGATATTTTCCCGTTGTCATGAGGAGCGTAGCGAGCTACGTGACGAAGGGGAACGGGAAAAGAGACTGGAAAAAGGCGCAAAACAGACTGATTAAAAAGCTTAAAAAGGAAAATTTAAACAGGCTCTAATGACCGATTGGATGTTATCGTGTCAACCGTCCCTGAACGATTTATTGGGGAATTTTGAAATGTCATGTTTGTTTTTGTACAGGAAAGAATGGACATATTTCATCGTTTTTCCCTACCTTTGTCGGGCACAGTGCATGTGGGATTCCGTCCTTCAGACGGTGTGCCGACAAATAGTTAGGATATATTTTCAAAAACAAACATAAACCAAAATCATTTCAATTTCAGTTATGAGTATGAACAGAAAAAAAGTCGCAGGAGCCGCAATGGCCTTGCTGCTTGCGGCTGCAGGAGGTGTCTCCGCGCAGTCCGATGTGTCCGTCCAACGTCCGAAGGCTTATCTGGTATCTGACGCGCACCTGGACACGCAATGGAACTGGGACGTCCAGACCACTATCAAGGACTATGTATGGAAAACCCTTAACCAGAACTTGTTCCTGTTGAAGAAGTATCCTAACTATGTGTTCAATTTCGAAGGCGGGGTGAAATATGCCTGGATGAAGGAATACTATCCGCAGGAATATGAAGAGATGAAGCGTTTCATCAAGACCGGCCGTTGGCACATCAGCGGAGCCAGCTGGGATGCCACCGATGTGTTGGTGCCTTCCATAGAGTCCGGCATACGCAACATCCTTTTAGGACAAGAATATTACCGCAAGGAATTCGGCGTGGAAAGCACGGACATCTTCTTGCCGGACTGTTTCGGATTCGGCTGGACATTGCCTACGATAGCCACCCATTGCGGCCTGATAGGGTTTTCCTCGCAGAAGTTGGGATGGCGCAACCATCCTTTCTACGGAGACAAGAAAATACCTTTCCCGGTAGGTTTGTGGAAAGGCATCGACGGCTCTTCCGTCATGTTTGCCCATGGCTATAATTACACTAACAAGTGGAAGCTTGGCGAAGACCTGTCGGCCAGCAAAGACCTGGAACGGAAGGCGTCGGAAAGCCCGCTGAATGTGACGTACCATTACTACGGCACAGGCGACACGGGCGGATCGCCCAATCTGAACTCGGTGGACGCGGTGGAGAAAAGCCTGAAAAAGGAAGGTCCCGTGCAAGTCATAAGCGCTGCCAGCGACCAAATGTATAAAGACTTTATGCCCTTTGCCAATCATCCGGAGATGCCGGTGTACGACGGTGAATTGCTGATGGATGTCCACGGGACCGGTTGTTATACGTCGCAAGCGGCCATGAAACTGTACAACCGTCAGAACGAGCTTCTGGGAGACGCCGCCGAACGCTCTTCGGTCAGTGCCGACCTGCTGGGCCTTTTGGACTATCCTTCGGAAAGCCTGACGGAATCCTGGAGGCGCGTTATCTTCCACCAGTTCCATGACGACCTCACCGGAACAAGCATACCGCGCGCCTACGAGTTCTCTTGGAATGACGAGCTGCTTTCGCTGAAGCAGTTTTCCACCATACTGACTTCGTCGGTAGGAGCTGTGGCTTCCCGGCTCGATACCCGGGTGAAGGGCACGCCGGTGGTACTCTATAATGCCTTGGGCACGGAAGTGACCGATGTGGTGGAGATAGCCGTAGAGACCGGCAAATGCCCGAAGCGGGTTGCGGCCTATGACGGCAAAGGCAAAGAGGTGCCTTCACAGCTGGTGGCCTATAAGGACGGGAAAGCGCATCTGCTGGTCGAGGCTACCGTACCGGCCAACGGATTTGCGGTGTACGGACTCCGTCTGTCCGGCACAGGCGCGCAGGCAGAAGGCACTGAGGCCAACATGGTGGAAAACTCCGTGTACAGGATAACTTTGGACGCTCAGGGCGACATAACGTCTATTGTAGACAAACGGTGCGACAAGGAACTGGTGCGCCAAGGCAAGACGGTGCGGCTGGCGCTCTTCACGGAGAACAAGTCTTATAGCTGGCCGGCATGGGAAATCATGAAAGAGACGCTGGACGCAGAGCCGGTCTCGATAACCGATGGCGTGAAGATGACGCTCCTTGAAGACGGGGCCTTGCGCAAGACGCTCCGCATAGAGAAACGCTATGGCAATTCCGTGTTCCATCAGTACATCTGTCTGTATGAAGGAGAGCTGGCCGACCGCATTGACTTCAAGAACGAAGTGGAGTGGCATACGCCCAATGCGTTGCTGAAAGCCGAGTTCCCCCTGAATCTGACCAATGAGAAAGCGACCTATGACCTGGGGCTGGGCAGCGTGCAGAGGGGCAACAATAAAGTAAACGCCTACGAGGTATATGCCCATTACTGGGCAGACCTGACCGACCGGAACAATGGCTATGGAGTGACGGTGATGAACGACTGCAAATACGGATGGGACAAGCCGGACGACCATACGTTGCGCCTGACTCTGCTCCATACGCCGGAAACCAAGAAAGGCTATGCCTATCAGGACAAACAGGATTTCGGATATCATACCTTCACCTATAGTATTGTGGGACATGCCGGAGGCTTGGAACAGGCTGAGGCAAGCCGGAAGGCGGATGTGCTGAACCAGCCGCTCAAGGCCTTCTTCACAAGCAGACATGCGGGCAGCCTGGGGAAAAGCTTCTCGTTGGCAAGTTCGGACAATGGGAATGTAGCCATCAAGGCGTTGAAGAGGGCCGAAAGCTCGGACGAGTATGTGGTGCGTGTCTATGAGCGGAGCGGAAAGCAAAGCCAGGATGCCAGACTGACCTTTGCGGCCGACATTGTTTCGGCAGTGGAAGCAGACGGTACGGAAAAGACCATTGGTGAGGCGGATTTCGATGGCAGGCAGCTGCACGTGTCTGTACGTCCGAACGGCATCAGAACCTATAAGATACGTCTGGCCAAGACCGAAAACCGTCCGTTGGAGCATAAGTTCCTGGACTTGGATTTCGACAAGAAATGCTTCAGCTGGAACCAGCTGCCCGGCGATGCCAATTTCCAGTCAGGCTATGCTTATGCGGCCGAACTCATACCGTCCCGGCTCACTGCGGCGGGCATTCCGTTCCGTCTGGAGAATCAGGAACTGCTGAACGGCATGAAGTGCGAGGGCGACACCCTGTTCCTTCCCGCGGAGGCCGGATACAACCGCCTTTATGTGCTGGCCGCTGCCGCCACGTCTGACCGCCAGCTGGCCTGCACCTTCCGTGTGGGAGACGCCGGGCAGGAGGTCAATGTTCCTTCTTACACCGGATTTATCGGCCAGTGGGGACATGAAGGCCACACGAACGGCTATCTCAATCCGGCTGAAGTGGCCTATGTGGGAACCCACCGCCACTCGGCCGATGGCGACCAGCCCTATGAGTTTACTTACATGTTCAAGTATGGCATCGACATTCCTGACGGTGCTACCGAGGTCATCCTGCCGGACTGTCCGGATGTGGTGCTGTTTGCCGCTACCCTTGTCAGGGAAGAGACGCCTGCGGTAGTGCCGGTGTCGGTACTGTTCCGCACGTCTGTCAGGGATGGCGGGACAACGGACGGAGCCAATGTGCTGAAGGAAAATCTGCTGAAACCGGAACATATCGTGGCATGGTCGGGCTATGTGAATGAGAAGGAACGTCCTGCCTTTATGGTGGACGGCGACGAGGAGACGAAGTGGTGCGATGTAGGCGGCGTGCCCGCTTTCGTGGAGTTTGACTTGGGCCGCGAGGCGCCGGTCTCTTCGTGGAAGATGACGAATGCCGGTGTCGAAAGCTCCTCTTACATCACGAGTACATGCTTGTTGCAGGCCCGTAACCGAAAGGATGAGGACTGGCGGACAATTGATGTCTGCGCCGGCAATGTCAGGAACATGGTGACACGGCAATTGGAAAAGACGGAAAAAGTACGCTACTTGCGTCTGTTGGTCGTGCAGCCAACCCAGGAACCGGACAGCAAGACCACCCGTATCTATGAGTTCGCGGTTTATGAATAGTGAGACTGTCAAGATGGAAAAGATTTTCATGACATTTATCAGACGTGGGGTGCTCGGAGTCTGCCTTGCCTTGTCGGTGGCAGGCTGCAAAGAGTCCCCGCGCTCTTTGACCGGATATGTGAATCCGTTTATGGGCACTGCTACTTTGTGGAATCCGGAAGATTTAGGTTATGTGCGTCATAAGACGGGCAGGACTTGGGGAGGCGAGACCTTTCCGGGAGCCTCCTTGCCTAACGCCATGGTTCAGGTAAGCCCGGTGACGCAGTTCCGTAGCGGAGCCGGCTATCAGTATGAGGACTCGTTGGTTTACGGGTTTGCGCATACCAACAAGGGACATTGGAACCTTCTGCATGTGCCGATGCTGCCGGTAGTGGGTGAGGTGTCTCCGGACGATTATTGTTCGCCGTTCTCTCATGACAAGGAGAAGGCTTCTCCGGGATATTACCAGGTCTATTTGGAGCGTTACGGAATCAATGCGGAGCTGACTTCCACATTGCGGTGTGCCTATCATAGGTACACCTTTCGTGCGGAGGATGAGAAATCCTTGCTGGTAGACATCAGACGCTCCAATAATCCGGTGAGCGATTGGCATATAGAGAAGACTGGAGAAAATGTGTTCTCCGGTTGGCAGTCCGGAGAGGGGAAGATATATTTCTATGCCTGTGCCAACTACCCGATAGGCGATGTCTCCATGGTTAAGGATGACCGTCATGAGGTGGCTCTTGTCCGTTTCTCCGACAGTAAGGGCGACAAGCCTTTGGAGCTGAAGATAGGCTTTTCGTTTGTCAGCGTGGATAATGCCAGGATGAATCTGGAACACGAGATGCTGGACAAGAGTTTTGCCCAAGTACGTGAGGAAGCGGATGCCGAGTGGGAAACGTTGCTGTCGAAAATCACGGTCAGCGGAGGGACGGAACGCGAGCGGGAGATGTTCTACTCTTGTCTGTTCCATGCCTTTAAATGGCCGGCGCTGCGCAGCGATGTCAATGGGGACTATACCGATGTCAACGGCAAGGTGGTGAACAACGGATTCCGGTATTATACCAATCCGTCCTTTTGGGATGATTACCGCAACAAGTTGGTCTTGCTCGAGCTGTTGTCTCCCGATGTGGCGTCCGATGTGCTTAAGTCTATCATCGATAAAGGCGAGAAGCAGGGCGGATACATGCCGACATTCTTCCACGGAGACCATGCGGCCACTTTCGTCGCAGGGAGCTGGCTGAGAGAAGTGAGAGACTTTGACCTGAAACGCGCTTATCAGCTGATTCTGAAAAATGCCACCGTACCGGGAAGGGGAGGAAGACGTTATCTGGATGAATACCTTGAAAGAGGATGGATTGCAGAGAAGGATACGACTGACGTACCGACTCAGGACGAATACAAGGGAGCCGTGACCAAGACCGTGGAGTACGCTTATGATGACTACGCTGTCGCTCTGGTGGCAAAGGAACTGGGCGACACGCTGAACTACAGACAGCTGATGGCACGTACGGAAAACTACAAGAATCTGTTCGACCCGTCGACCGGATTCTGGCGGGGCAAGATAGACGACGGAAGCTGGATAGAGGATTTTGATCCGTACTATCCTTACTATCAGTACATGTATCGGGAGGCAAATGCCTGGCAGTCTCTGTTCTTTGCCCCTCACGACCCGGAAGGCATGATTGCACTCTATCCGAGCCGTGAAGCGGTGGAAGCGAAGCTGGATTCCTTGTTCACGGAACCGTGGCGGGGCTATGAGGCCGACAACATGACCGGCTTCATAGGAAACTACTGTCACGGCAACCAGCCTGACCATAGTGTGCCATACACCTACTATTTCATAGGGAAACAGCCGAAAGCCCAATGCATATTGGACAGCATCATGGGCCATTACTATGGCATGGGGGAAGAAGGACTGGCCTATGCGGGTATGGACGATACGGGCGAGATGTCTTCCTGGTACGTATTCAACGCCATCGGTCTTTACACCTACTCACCGGCCGACCCTGAATACATCGTGACAGTGCCCTTGTTCGATAAAGCCGTAATGGACATCGGCGGCACCCACGTTACGGTTTCCCGCCAAGGACACGGACGCAGAATCAAGGAGATTCTCTGCGGCGGGGAAGTGGTGGACGGATACTTCGTGGGACACGATGCGCTGATGGCAGGAAAAGAACTGCTTATCGTGACAGAATAAGAGTCAGTAGCTGTCGTTTGGAATTTCCTGTTTAAAACAGGTTATGAGTGTGGGGCGATTCCGGTATTTGAAGGAAGAATACCGGGATCGCTCTTTCAGTTGTCCGCATGCTTATGGCTTCTTTTCCTCTTTCTTCCCTCCCGATATCCACAATCCTATGAATGTGAACAGGGCGTTGACGATGAGCAACTCATAGCTGAAGCTGTAGCCGCCAAACCAACGTTCGGAGTTGGACTGCAGCACGTAGCACAGCGCGGGCGACAGCACGGCCACCAGTGGGGTGTAGCGGTCGCACACCGTGCGGCGGGTCAGTATGCCGAAGGCAAACATGCCCAGTATGGGTCCGTAGGTGTAGCTTACCAGCGTATATACGGCGTCTATCACGCTGGTGTTGTTCAGCAGGTATATGATGTATATGGTGAGGCCCATCACTGCGGCCATGCCTACATGTACCCGGCGGCGGAGGCGTGCCACCTGCTGTTCGGTGCGCCCTTGCGTGCCGATGATGTCTACGGTAAACGAGGTGGTCAGTGCCGTCAGTGCCGAACCGGCAGCCGAGTAGGCCGACGACACCAGCCCCACAATGAACAGTACGCCCACCACCACAGGGAAGTAGCCGCCAGTGGCCAGCAGCGGGAACAGCTCGTCCCCCTTTTCCACCGCTATGCCCCGGCTGTCCGCATAGGTGTAGAGCAGCACGCCCAGCATGAGGAACAGGGCTATGACACAGAACTGCATCACCACACTCACCAGCATGTTCTTTTGCGACTCGCGCGAGTTGCGGCAGCTCAGGTTGCGCTGCATCATGTCCTGGTCCAGTCCGTTCATGGCTATGGTGGTAAAGACACCTGCCAGGAATTGCTTGAAGAAGTATTGTTTGTCATCGGGATTGTCCAGAAAGAACATGCGCGACATTTCGCTTTCACTTATCGTCTGCCAAAGTCCTGCCGCCGACAGGTGGAGGTCCGAGGCTATGCAGCCTATGCAGAGCACCACCGACACGATGAGGCAAAGTGTCTTCAGCGAGTCGGTCCATATGAGCGACTTCACCCCGCCCTGCACCGTGTAGAGCCACACCAGAGCCACCGAAGCCGCCACGTTCACCACAAAAGGCCAGCCCAGCGGACCGAACACCAGCAGCTGCAGCGTGGCGCACACCAGGAAGAGCCGCACGGCTGCTCCCGACATTTTGGAGATGAAGAAGAACCAGGCTCCTGTGCGGTAGGACGACAGGCCGAAGCGGTTTTCCAGATAGCCGTATATGGACACCAGATTCATGCGGTAGAACAGCGGGGTCAGCACAAAGGCTATGGCCAGCTGTCCCACCACGAAGCCCAGCACCATCTGCAGGTACCCGAAGCCGCTCACGGCCACCATGCCAGGCACGGACACGTAGGTCACGCCCGATATGCTGGCGCCTATCATGGCGAAGGCCACCACATACCAGCGCGAGCGCCGGTTGCCGGTGAAGAATCCGGCATTGTCTGCCTTGCGTCCGGCCAGCCAGGACACGCCGAACAACACTACAAAATAGCATACTGTAACGAATAGGATGGAAAGTGGGCTAAGCATGGGAAATGGAGTATGAAGGGTTGGAAATGAAGGGTAAAAGGTCTGGTGACGTGGTTACGGATACAGCAGATAGGGTTTCCGGCGTTCCTTGAACTGTTCCACCTCGTCCTGCCATGAGGCTTCTATGCGGGCGGCGGGCTGTCCGGCCTCTATCATAAGGCGGATGCGGTCGGTTCCGGCCAGCAGGTCGAAGAAGGGGCGGAAGTACTTCTTGCCCATGCCCAGCGAGCGATAGGCATGTATCACGTAGGCCATGCTGAGGCCCTGGCGGGCCAGCTGCTCCTCGGGCAGCGTGCTCAGGTCCACGCCCCGGCATTCCTGTCCCAGCAGCGGAGGATTTTTGGCGCCGGGCATGCTCTTGGGGGTGAAGCGGTATTCGCAGTCCTTCAGACCGGGATGTCCGTACACCTGGAAAGGTTTGTCTGTGCCGCGTCCCACGCTCACGGGCGTGCCCTCGAAGAAGCAGAGCGACGGATAGAGATACACCGCCTTCATGTCGGGCAGGTTGGGCGACGGAGCCGCAGGCAACCGGTAGAGCGTGCTGTGCGTATAGTTCAGGCAGGGCACTACGGTGAGCTTGCACTGCCTGCCTTGCGGCAGCCAGCCCTCGCCGTTCACCATGCGCGCCAGTTCGCCCAGTGTCATGCCGTGCACCACGGGTATGGGCAGCCAGCCTACGTCCGACTTGTATTTCATGTCCAGTACCGGGCCGTCCACGTAGTGTCCGTTGGGGTTAGGACGGTCCAGCACTACCACCTCGCGTCCATGCTCGGCGCAGGCATCCATCAGCCTGCACATCGTTATATAGTAGGTGTAGAACCGCAGCCCCACATCCTGTATGTCCACCACCAGCACGTCAAAACGCTGCATGGACTCGTCCGAAGGCTTCTTCTCCTTGCCGTTGTACAGTGACAGAATGGGCACTCCTGTCTTGGGGTCCGACGAGCTTTTTACAGCCTCGCCTGCGTCGGCGGTGCCCCGGAACCCGTGTTCGGGAGAGAAGATGGCCGTTACGTTGAAGCCGTTCTCCGTCAGCAAGTCCAGCAGATGCTTGTCGCCGACCATACCTGTGTGGTTCGAGAAGATGGCGATGCGTTTGTCTTTCAGCAGAGGGAAGTAGACGTCAGTCCGTTCGTCACCCATAATGATTTTTCCGGCGTCCTGTGCGCATGCTCCCGCCACGGCAAGGCATTGCACCAATAGCATTACGATGAATGTTTTCATGTTATAGTCTGAATGTTTTGCAAGCAAACTTACGTTTTTTTTCCGAAAGACCGTCCGATTTTGCCTTTCATTTTGCTTTCCTGCTCGGACAGGAATCGTATGTCGTGTCGTGATATTGCTGGTCTACAGTGCGTTATAAGAATATACGGCCTTTCGTAGGGCTGTCTGCGTAATGGAATATGCTCTATAATATAGTTGTATAACATGGTGGGAGGCGGGTGGAATTCCAGGCGGATTGCTTATCTTTGAGGTGTTGATAGGCCATAGGAAAACCGAACAGAAAACAACTATGAGATGTGTACAAACATTTTGGACTGCCGGACAGTCTCTATTGGACAATGGCTTTGGATGGCCAAGTCCCCAATTGCACCTGATGTCGTGGGCGTTGAGTTGCCTCAGTCTGCGCAGGAATTATAAGGACGTGGCACTTTATACGGATTCCGAAGGATACAGGGTGTTCATAGAACTGTTGAAATTGCCTTATACGGAGGTCACGGTGTGCTATGACGGCCTTTCCTGTCCGCAACCCCATTGGGCCTATCCTAAGATGTTGACTTATTCGTTTCAGAAGGAACCGTTTATTCATGTGGATGGCGACTTGTATCTGCCTTACAGGTTGGAAAGCAGGATAGAACAGAGTGCTTTGATAGCCCAGAACCAGGAAAATACAGATGGTACAGACCATCTTGTCGTAATAACTGGGCGGAATCATGATAGTGCAGGCCGACTTTATTTCATTTTTATGGAAGTGGGAACCAGTTCTGTGTCAAAAGGCTGCAGCCCGCAAAATCGTTTGACATATTATCCGGATGAACCCAGTTTTGAGGGGAGGTTCTTTGAACTTTAGTGTATGGTTGTTACTCATATAAAGCCAAATTTATGACGAAGATGAACTATACTATAGGCGTACTACTTTCCATGTTATTCAGCTTGGGAAGTATTTTGGTTGGTTGTTCTCATGGAAAAAGCCATTCGATAACAGGCTATTGCGACACCGTGCTTAACGACAGTCTTCGCCTGATAGTCCGTGGGCACTTTGTGGAGAACGACACCGTGTTCTTTCTGAAAGAATATCTGAAGGATAGAGAGGGCATGCCTTGCAATGCATTAATTTACCTGGATGCCAATCCCGATTCGCGCTACAGGACAACAGACTACTGGGTAAACCGTTTTGATATTTCGGATGCCCTGGAAAGATGGAGCCGGACGTGGAAAGAACAGCATGTACCCGTCGGTAAGTTTGATTTGCAGGGATTGCCTGCAGAATGGATACCCTTGCACTATCGTGGGGGAAAACCTTATGTCTGTTCGCCTTTCCAAGTGGATTTCCCTTACCAGGTCCGTTGGACCGATTCAATTGCTTGTCTTAGGATGCTTGAGCCTGTAGGGGCACCGATACATTCCTTCGAAAAGCTTTCATCCACGCATTATCGGGCCACCTTCAACGGTGATGATTTCCGCGAGATAGACATCAGGATAGTAGACGAACGCACACAAGCAGCCGTGTGGAACGTGACGTGGAAAGAGAACGTTCTGTCTTATTCCTGTCTGATGATTCCCGTTGAGTCGCACCGCTATTTCGACCTGATAGTTTGTGAAGCCGGATTGCAGGTGTTTCCGTACAAATTTTTGTGGATGCCCGACGAGATAGACACCGGTGCCTTGGCGGATGCAGTGAGTCACGGGGAGAAGGTGGACTTCTATGACCTGAAGCCCTATGTGCAGAAAAGCTATGCCGACAGTTCGCTGCAAGGTTATGTGGAAGACCTTCCCGATGTTCCCCCTCATGCGGAAGCGGAATACGCCGACAAGGAGTACTGGACACAATTATTTGACAAAGACAACCGCTTTGAGGCTGATTTGGAGAAGTGGACAGCCGAATATAACGCCGGACAGACAGTATGGGTTCTGAATAAGTCGGATCTGCTGCACCTGCCTGCGGACTGGATACCCTTGCACTATCGTAATGGCAAGCCCTATGTACTGGCCACGGACAAGGCCGACAATCCGCCGCAGGCGAGGCTTGCGGAAGGAGTCGTGGGCTACAAGCAGGAGTCGGGCTTCCGGTTTGTTCCTGCCGTCTGTTACAAAATGTCGTTCACGGATTATAGGTTAGGTAACCTTTTCCTGCACTTCATAGACCGCCACTGCCGGGTTGCCGTATGGGAGACCGCACGTGACCGCTCCTATGACCTGATGATACCTGTGGAGTCCGCATGTTACTTTGATGTGGTGGACGAGGCTGAAGCCCGTACCTTCCGGCCCGATGCCGTGGATATCAAGGCCCTGCTCGAAGCATTGAAGGCTGGGAAGCGGATAGACCTCTACAACTTGGATAGGGAATACGCTGTGCCGTCATCCGAGTGACTCCTCCCGCACGTCCGAGGAAAAAACGCGGCAAATCTTTGGCTGATTGCGGTGGAAACCGTATTTTTACTTCTGCATTTTGTTAAAGCCGAATCAGTCATGTATCAGAAGACCGCAGGAATCGTGCTCCGCACATTGAAGTTCAAGGATACGAGCATCATAGCCGACATCTATACCGAAGCGTTGGGACGGGTGTCCTTCATCGTCCCTATACCCCGCTCGCGCAAGTCGTCTCTGAAGCCCGTACTGTTTCAGCCGCTGGCCATGGTGGAGGTGGAGGCCGACTTCCGTCCGCGCGTCAGCCTCCATCGGCTCAAGGGATTGCGTGCCATCCGTCCTTATGTCTCACTGCCTTATGAGCCGTGCAAGTCGGGCATAGCCCTTTTCCTTTCCGAGTTCCTTTGCCGCGCCCTGCGCGAGGAGGGGGAGAACCGTCCGCTTTATGCTTACCTCAGTCGTTCGTTGGAGTGGCTTGACGAATGTGGCGGACATTTTGCCAACTTCCATCTGGTGTTTCTCATGCGCCTGTCGCGCTTCCTGGGGCTGTATCCCAATCTGGAAGACTACGCCGAAGGCTGCTGCTTCGACCTGCGCAACGCCTGCTTCGTGCCTCAGGACAGCTTGTCGCACCCCGACTACATAGGCCCGCAGGAGGCGTCGCGCATCGTGAAGCTGATGCGCATGAACTATGATACCATGCATCTTTTCGGCATGAACCGTGACGAGCGTATGCGTTGTCTGGAAGTGCTGAACCGCTATTATCGTCTGCACCTGCCCGATTTCCCCGAGCTGAACTCGCTTGAAGTGCTGCGCGAGACTTTTGGCTGAGACAGTGCAGGCTCTTCCGCCTCCGGCTGTAACATTCACCAAAGGCAAGAAGCTGTTTTTTTAAGTATTATCCGGCTTTTCTGAAACCCTTTCCGGCCTTTTCCCTGTCTTTATGAGGAGCGTAGCGGGCTGTGTGACGAAAGGGAACGGGAAAAAAACAAGGAAAGCCACCACACCCCTTGTCTCTGGGGTAGGATGGCTTTCCTTTCTCCTTTCCTGCAGAAACCCGCAGAAAGCGGCACAACCGCTCTTATGCCTTCACGCGGCTTACGTAAGAGCCGTCGCGTGTGTCTATTTCTATAGTCTCGCCTTCGCTGATGAACAGGGGGACACGTACCGTAGCGCCAGACTCTACAGTGGCGGGTTTCAGTGTGTTGGTAGCCGTATCGCCTTTCAGACCCGGCTCGGTATAAGTCACCTTCATCTGCACCTTTATAGGAACTTCGGCGTAAAGTACCGTCTCGGTAGAAGCGTCGGAAACCACATCAACCACCATGCCTTCCAGCAGGAAATCCACACCGTTGATTAAGTCATGGGCGATAGGTATCTGGTCGAACGTTTCCTGATTCATGAACATGTAGTCGTCGCCTTCCTTGTACAGGAACTGGTGCGGACGGCGCTCCACACGCACGTCTTCCAGCTTCTCGCCAATGTTGAAGCGGCGTTCCAGCACGTATCCGTTCACCACATCCTTCAGTTTGGTGCGCATAAACGTGTTGCCCTTCCCGGGCTTTACATGCAGGAAGTCAATGCAAAAATACAACTTGCCATCCATGCGGATGCAAGTTCCGATTTTAATGTCTTGGGCATTAATCATACGTTATAATCTTTAAGTATTATGTTGTTAGTGAATGGTCTGAAGCCGTTTGCGGGTGCAAAAGTAATGGTATTCGGGAAAAAACGCAAAAACTTTTGATAGAAAAAGAGTTATCGCTTGGCTATTTTGGAAAAAAGCCTTATTTTTGCAGCCCGAATTGAGAATAATAACATAAAACAAAGATAGAGCGATGAAAAGAACATTCCAACCCTCGAACAGGAAAAGAAGAAACAAACACGGTTTCCGTGAAAGAATGGCTACCGCTAACGGTCGCCGAGTATTGGCTGCCCGTCGTGCCAAAGGCCGCAAGAAACTGACCGTTTCCGACGAATACAACGGCGTAAAGGCATAAGCAGGACGTTTGTTTAGCCATAGGAAAGCCGCAGGTGCTGCAAACAAGAAACAGCACCTGCGGCTTTTGTATTATATTCCTTGCGGATTCTTGCCAAAATGGAATTGTGGCATTGGCTATCTGTCCAATGATGCTTTGTAACCGGCTTTTCGGACTGGCATCTTATATGCCTCTACCTCGTCTTTATAATGCCGGGAAGTGCGTATTTCCCGATTCTTCATTAGTCCGGTGTTCAGAACCATGCGATGACCCCCGACTCCCATTCCACACCATATACCTGCCCGGTACGTCCTACTACCTTGACTGTGGCCATGTATGGGGTATCCCCTTTCTCTTTCAGAGCCTTATTCAGCACCACCACACGGTAGCAGGTGTCGCACGGACGCACACCGGAGGGTACGCCTTTCTCTTCCAGCCATTCGGGCAGGCCTTGCTGGCGGAGTAGCGCGAAGTCGCCTGCCTCCACCAGGTAAACCATGTCGCTGTCATTACGGGAAATGAATCCTCTTCTCTCCTCCGTCAAACGACGGACGGCAATGGTTTTCAGCGAATCATCGCGTACTGTGGCGGGCAACGCGCACAGTCCTTCTTCCGCTTCCGATGAAAGAGGCGTAGGCGTGGCATATACCGCTGAGGCCGCCCCGGCCATGGCCTCCATGCGGGCATGACACTCCCGCCGTAAGTCCGGAGAACCGCCGACGGCGGTGGGACAGAGCAGCATCCACTGTGTCATGTCAGGAGAATTGCGGGCTTCCTGCGCACGTAGCCTGCACAGTTCGCGGCCTTTGTCGCGTATGACAGCCGTGGCCGTATAGGGAACCGCAAAGCCTTCTTCCTTCCAGCGCGGGTAATAGAGCATGACATGGTAGCACGTGTCGCTTCCCTTGATGTAGGCAGGATAATGGGGTGACAGTCCGTAGAGCGACTCTTCCTTACGGAAATCGCACTGCCAGATAGCCGGACATACCGCACTGCGGTAGCTGCCGGGATAATACGTCCGCAGCGCGTGCTGCACGATGCCCACCAATACACTGTCCCGCTCCGCCTTGGGCAGGAACGAAAGAGGAGGGTTTCCAGACACGGATCCGTGCCATGCAGCAGCCATGCCATCGCAACCTTCATGGATATTTTAAATGCTTGGGACGAAAGATTTCCTTGCTCCGGGTTGTCTCATAAATAGGCTTGTTTGTGCGGTTAGTGAAGTCGGAGCGGTCATACACGCGGAGGTACACGTTCATCTCTATGCTATATATTACGCTTTTAGGCCATAGACAACTCAGTTTGAACGTATTCCGGATGGAATCAATTTTAGCCATTTCTTTCCGTTCCTGTTCGGGAATGTCCGGATTGTCTGCATAGCTGGGAATAATCGTGTTGCCGTACAAGCCTCCCTCCCCAAAGCCAAGAAGGCTGTAATCTATTCTCACCACATGGCCTTCTTTGTCTTTAAGGACGAATTCTATAAAACTATATTTGTCCAGTATTTCTTCTTCTGTCGGGTGAGGGCTGTCATAGCGGAGAGGATACGGTCCGTAACGATAGGAAACATAAGGAGACCTGTTCTTGAGGGAAACATAGAATTTCTGGGATTCGCCGTTTTCATCATGTTCAAACCCAAAGTCCACAATCTCTACCGGGGGAACTTCCTTCTTTCCCCCGCTTTGCGCCATGGTGCCTGTCAACGGCAGGCAACCGATAAGAATCATGACAAACCACGAACGTCTTATAAGGCTATCCTCCATATTTTTCGGCATATGGAAGTAATGTCTCATACATCCAGAGACGCCAGCGTAACTCACACTTATTCCAGAATGTCTGTACTGCTCTCATAGCAAAATCATTAGTTTGGTTTTCACTACAAATATAGCGACTGGAACCGGGAAAAGCAAGCCGGAAGACAAGTTTTTTTCATCGAAAAGGAAAAACAGGACAGCAGGCAAGCCTTGCGTGACAACAACGTGTCCTGCCGGAGAAGGTCCATGTACATTTTGACACTTAACATTTCTTTAACACGGAGAATGGCGTATTTCCGGCCATGGGTAAGTGTGGCGGAAAAGAACGGAGGATTTTTCAATCTAATCCATTGTGCACAAAAGGATTAATTCAAAAATTAACATTTCAAAGCTCGCAAAAATCCGTCTGAAGGAAAGAAAAAAGCCTACAAAAAGTCCATTTGGAAGAAAAAATGGGATAAGCTGAGACCTGGCTATATATAACTGGTCGGCTGGTTATATATGACCAGCCGGCCGACAACCTGTCATCCGCTACCTGGCTACCTATAACCAGGCGACAGGAAAAGGGCTTTCCGGCTGATTCTATTAACCTATTTATACATTATCGGAAAATGGCCCCGGTTTTATTAAGCTTTATATACATTTCAAACTGCGTAATCGCGGTTTTTTGCGTGTTCTGAAAATATGACGTGTAAGCATGACAGAGAAAAACCGTGCATTGTGTCAGCTCAAAGCATCTAATGGTGACGCATTGGATTTTCCATTAACACGGATTAACCGGCTTCTTCCCGCCGTCGGAAAGGGCATCCGTAACACTCCCGTGATGGCCGGAAGAGCGCATCCGCAGGAAAAGGCAGAAAATTTTTCCGCTCATGCCTTGTTCTTATCGGGTGAATATGTATCTTTGCTCCCGAATTGGTTCCGACTTGTCCGGCCGGGCAAGCGGATTAAAAGGGAATCGGGTGAAAGTCCCGGACAGTCCCGCTGCTGTGAAGCTCCACATTCAACTTTTCGGAAAACACTCATGCCACTGGCGCAAGGAAGCGCCGGGAAGGTTCCGGAAAGGGAGTCAGTCAGAAGACCTGCCATCATTCAAGCCCGCACGCTCCCCGGGGATAGGGAGGGCGGCAGACAGATTATCAACTACAAAAAAAGACATCGCAGACATTGCGGAACGCAGGGCACAAAGCCCGTGTATGTACGCAACCTCTGCACGCACGCTGTGGAGTACGGATTTTTTTTATCGGAACCTATATAAATCGTATGAAAATGAAAAAGAATCTCATGCCGCTCCTCTGGAGCATCGCCCTTTGCGGCACCTGTATCGCCACTTCGTGCAGCGATGAAAACGAAAACTCCATTCTGCCCGGCCCCGACCCCGTACCGGCGCCTGCCCTGTCCATAGCCGGAGGAAGCGAGGTGATGCAGCTGGACACCCTTACCCTGACAGCCTCACTGGAGCACACCACCGCCACAAACTACATCTGGACCATGGATGGAGAGGCACTGCCCGGCGACAGTCTGTGCCGCATATGCCTCAACCAGACAGGCAACTATACCGTGAGCCTGACCGCCGTCGCGGAAGACGGCACGGAGCTGAAAGCACAGGCCACTATAAACGTAACCCCGCGCTTTGCCCAAGGCGTGTTTGTGCTGAATGAAGGCAACGTGTCCGACGGAACCGGCACGCTGACCTTCATAGACCAGCGTGGCATACTGACAGACAGTGCCTACTACCGTGTGAACGGCTCGCTGCTGGGCAATGTATGCCAGGACCTCTTCATAGCAGACGGCCGCATATACATCCTCTCGCAGAACGGAGCGGTCAACGGAGGCGAAGGGCTGCTGTCCATAGCCCAGGCCGACAATCTGGAGAAAATACAAGTGTATGACGACCCCTCGGGAACCCTGTCGTGGCCCAGCAACGTAGCGGCCATAGGAAATGACATCTACGTGTGCGACAATGCCGGAGTCTACCTACTGCACCTGGACGACAACTCGCTGACCTACGTGGAAGGCACGTCGGGAGCCAAGAAAGCCCGTATGGCCGTGGCCGGAGGCAAACTGTTCGTAATGCAGAACCGGGCCATACAGGTAATAGAAAACGGCGCCGTGACCCACGAGATAGCCCTGCCCGGAACCGCATCGGGAGTGGCGAAAGCTTATGACGGCAACCTGTGGGCATCATGCGCAACCCCTGCCAAAATCATAAAGATAGATGCCGCCGACTACACCATGGAGGAGCACGACATAGACCAGGGAGGACTCAGCATGGGATGGGGACTGGCCCCTGCCTTTGCCGCCGTGCAGGACACGCTGTACTTCAGCAATGCCGGATTCAGCCTTTACCGCCATATCTTCTCGCAAAACGTGACCGAAGCCGTAGCCGACATCACACAGTTTCTGCCCGATGCCGGAATCTACTACAACAGCCTGGGAGCCAATCCGGCCAACGGCCAGGTAATCTTTGCCACCATGAAAGGCTATGGTGAAGCCTACAAGACTAACGACACAGCCCTGTTCGACTTCAGCCAGAATCCGCCGCTGATATCCGACTTCAAGGGAGCCAACAGCTTCCCTGCCGGAGTATTTGCCACGGCGGCATTCTGACCACACATACTGTCTGCCAAGACCATCCCGGCGCAGACGCCGTAAGTCTAAGAGCCTGTTTAAATTTTGCTCAGCCCTCAAAAGAGGCTGAATAAAAATCTTAAAGAGGAAAATTTAAACAGGCTCTAAGTCCTGTCCCCGGCCCGGACAGGGCAGACTGTCATGGCGCCTGCCGCCGGATTTTCCATGAGGTGACGGGAAAAGCGCCTGTCCGCTTTTTCATCTCCTATGGCGAGGTTTCCTGATACTTTTCACTATCTTTGCCCTCACGGAGCATCCTGCTCCGCCCAAACAGAGAGACCTGGCCCATGCGATACTCAATCATCATACCCGTGTACAACCGTCCTGACGAAGTGGACGAACTGCTGCAAAGCCTCACCCGCCAGACTGTGACCGACTTCGAAGTAATCATCGTGGAAGACGGCTCCACCCTGTCTTGCCGCGACGTGGCCGCACGTTACGCCGCACACCTTGACCTGCATTACTACACCAAGCCAAATTCCGGTCCGGGACAGACACGCAACTACGGCGCGGCACACAGCCGGGGCGAATACCTCATCATACTGGACTCGGACTGCATACTGCCTCCCGCCTACCTTGAAGCCGTAAACAAAGAGCTGGAACGCGAACCCGCCGACGCTTTCGGAGGACCGGACCGTGCGCATCCCTCATTTACCATCCTGCAAAAGGCCATAAACTATGCCATGACCTCCTTTTTCACCACCGGAGGCATACGTGGCGGGCGGAAGAAGTTGGACAAGTTCTACCCGCGAAGCTTCAACATGGGCGTGCGTGCCGAAATCTACCGCAAGCTGGGAGGCTTCTCGGCCATGCGTTTCGGCGAGGACATAGATTTCAGCATACGCATCTTCAAAGAGGGCTGCCGCTGCAGGCTGTTTCCCGACGCCTGGGTTTACCACAAGCGGCGCACCGATTTCCGCAAGTTCTTCAGGCAGGTGCACAACTCGGGCATCGCACGCATCAATCTCTATAAGAAGTATCCCGAATCGCTCAAAGCCGTACATATGCTGCCTGCCGCCTTCACCGCAGGCACGGCGATACTGATACTGGGAGCGACCGTATGTCCCTACAGCCTGTTGCCTCTACTGACCTATGCCTTGCTGGTATGTGCTGACGCCACGGCACGGGAGCATAGCCTGCGCATAGGAATAAGTGCGGTGGCGGCCTCGTTCATACAGCTCACCGGCTACGGCACGGGATTCCTGCGGGCCTGGTGGCGCAGGTGCGTGCTGGGAAAAGGCGAATTCGAAGCCTTCAAAAAGAATTTCTATAAATGAAGCGGCAGGCTCCCCTATATGTACGACAGGAGACCATGCCGAGCAGAACCATCAATACCGATAACGTGAAACTGAACATCAACCAATGGGCGGAAGAAGACCGTCCCCGTGAAAAGATGATGCAGAAAGGTGCCGAAGCCCTGAGCGATGCCGAACTTCTGGCCATACTCATCGGTTCGGGCAATACGGAAGAAAGTGCCGTGGCACTGATGCAACGCATGCTGTCCGAATGCGGCAACGACCTGAATCAGCTGGGAAAATGGGAGATACGCGATTTCGCACGCTTCAAAGGAATGGGACCGGCCAAAAGCATAGCCATTATGGCCGCGCTCGAACTGGGGAAACGGCGCAAGTTGCGCGAACGGCAGGAACGACGGAGCGTCACTTCGTCAAAGGATATCTATGAGCTGTTTCACCCTCTGTTGTGTGACCTGCCGTATGAAGAGTTCTGGGTACTGCTGCTCAATCAGGCTGCCAAGATGATAGACCGCATACGCATCAGCCGGGGCAGCATAGACCAGACTACGGCCGATGTGCGCATCATCCTGCGCGAAGCCTTGCTGCACCGAGCCACACTTATCGCACTGGTGCACAACCATCCGTCGGGAAATATTCGTCCCAGCAACGAAGACCGGAGACTGACTCAGCAAGTGAAGCAAGGCGCTACCCTCATGAACATCCGGCTGCTGGATCACGTCATCGTGACAGACGGACTATACTACAGCTTCAATGATGAGGGCGACATCTGACCGGCCTACTCGAAGCTCAGATAATGGGTTATCCGCTCCAAGTCTTCCGGAGTGAACTCATCGTACAAGACAAAAGGTTTCAGACTCTTGAGCCGTCCGTGCTTCCGTCTGTATTCCACCAGTGCCTTGGCCTGATAGAAATCTATATACGGATGGCTGCGCAGCCGGTCCACTCCCGCACGGTTTACGGGAATGCGCCTCAACGCTGCGGTGTCTATGCTGAACCATTCCTCCAGCTGGGTGTAATCCAGATTTATCTCCTCCAACTGTTCTATGCGGTAGAATCCGCCAAGGTGCTGCCGGTATGCGGCTATGCGGCGGGCTATGCCGCTGCCTATTCCGGGTATCCGTTTCAGCTCGGTGGTGTCGGCACGGTTCAGGTCGACAAGAGTCCCCGGACTGTATTTCCGCCACTGCAACGTATCGGTCGGAGGTTCGGCCGGAGGCAACAACAGCACGGGAGGCTCCTCGTGTCGGACCGGGACTTCCGCTGCATCGGACGCGCTGATGCGGATGTAAGGCTCCAGCACCGCGAACTGTTCTTCCGTCAGTCCGTATATCCGGCTGAAGTCCGCAGGCTTGCGGAAGCGTCCTCCCGCCTCACGGTAGCGCACCACATTGCGTGCCATCCATCCCGGAAGCCCCAGCCTGCAAAGTTCCGAAGAGTCGGCGGTGTTGGGATTGAAGGGAAATGGAGACAGTCTTGAGCCTTGCAAAGGACGGGGCTTGTCCGTATGCCGTACGGCGGACGGACTTGCGGCGCGTACAGAGGCCAGGAAACTGTCAAGCCGGGCCTGCAGCGTGTCGGCGGTTCCGGACTGTGCCGACAGGCTGCCGGAACGCATCCGGAAGAAGGCCAGCCCTTCGCCCAGCAGCAGGACCGCCAGGATAAGAGCCAGCAATATCAGTACGCCACGCCGTTCGGCAGGCGAAAAGAACAAATAGTCCTTGAAGAAGAATCGTCGTTTCATCATGAGGTCGGACAACAGCTTTTTACTGTCCGGAAGGCGCAAATATAGGAAATGTTGCGTACTTTTGCGCCACGAATTCTATTAATCATTCATATAGCCACATTATGCCGGACATCCGCCATTTCCTCATCCGCTATCCCGTGTCATTGCTGGTCATCGCCGCAGTGGTCTACCTTTCCTTCTTCCGTACCCCGTCTACCGGACTTGACAATATCCCCAATCTGGACAAGGTGGTGCATGTGTGCATGTACTTCGGCATGTCGGGCATGTTGTGGCTGGAATTTCTGCGTGCCCACCGTCACGCTCCGGCTCCCTTGTGGCACGCCTGGGCGGGCGCATGTCTGTGTCCCATCCTGTTCAGCGGTGCCGTGGAGCTGTTGCAGGCTTATTGCACCGCTTACCGTAGTGGCGACTGGATGGACTTCGCCGCCAACGCAACAGGTGTGCTGCTGGCTTCGGCCATAGGCAGCCGGCTGGCGGTCCGCCGTAAGGGCAGACGCTGAATCAGAGTCTGGTCTCCCCTTCTATATAAGATTCAAGGAACATATGCTCGCCGTCGAACACGGCATAGGTGTACTGGCTTATCCAGTCGCCCAATATGAGCATGCGCGCCGTAGAGCTGAGCATCAGGTCCAGCTCTATATGCCTGTGTCCGTAGACAAAGAAGTTGATGTCGGGATGTCCCTTCAGGTATTCTTTGGTATAGAGTACCAGACATTCGTTGTTCTCGCCCATGTATTCGGGTTCGCCGTCCGTGCGTTTCAGGCGACTGTGTTTGGCCCAAGTGAGTCCCAGTTCCACGCTCCAGCGGGGATGCAAGGTCGAGAACAGTCTTTGCAGGGTATGGCTGTGGAACAGCATGCGGAGGAACTGGAACTTGCGGTCGCGGTCGCCCAGCCCGTCGCCGTGGGCCAGATAGAATTCCTTGCCGTATATCTCTGTGGTAAGAGGCTCGCGATGGAGAACCACGCCGCATTCCTTCTCCAGGTAGTCTCCGCACCATATGTCGTGATTGCCGGTGAAGAAATGTACTTCCACTCCCCTGTCCGTCAGTTCGGACAGCTTGCCCAGAAAGCGGGTGTATCCTTTGGGCACCACCAGCTTGAACTCATACCAGAAGTCGAACATGTCGCCCAGCAGATAGACGGCGGCGGCCTTGTCCTTTATGCTGTCGAGGAAATTCACCAGGCGGCGTTCCTGCGTCCGTCCGTGGGGGATGGCACGCGAGCCCAAGTGGGCGTCGGAAAGGAAGTAGACGTTCTTCATAAGCGTTGTTTGTTACTTAAACAATTCGTCCAGATATTTGTAGAAATCCGGACCTTCGCCCACCACAATCTTGGCTATCTTGCCTTCAGGGGTTATGACGATTTTTGTGGGGTAAGCATTGACGGCGTAAAGCAGACTGACATCGGGGTCATCGGCATTGCGCACGTGTAGCCAGGGTGTTTTGTGTTCCTCTACGGCAGCTTTCCACGTTTCTTCCTTGTCGTAGCAGTCTATGCCCAGAATCTCTATTCTATCTTTGTATTTCTCGTAATACTTCTTCATGTCCGGGAAGTCTGCGATGCACGAACCGCACCAGCTGCCCCAAAAGTCCAGCACCACGTATTTGCCGCGCAGCGAACTGAGTGAGAGGGGCTGTCCTTGCAGGTCGTTCAGCGTGAAGTCCGGAGCTTCGTTGCCTTCCATAATCTTTTTTTTGTTCTCATCGAATATCCTGCTTTTCCGGAAGACTTCCTCAAAGGCTTGTGCGATGGGGGCAAATGGGCCTTTCTTTACCTTCTCGGTCAGTGTGGGGTACAGTTCTTCCACCCATTTCCCTTTGATTTCGGCGAGGATGAACAGCGACAGGTCGTCATCCGGGTGCTGGCGGACATAGTCGGCTTGCAGGCTGTCCATCTGATGCCATGTAGGCAGGTATTCGTTCCGGTAGATGCTGTCGGTCATCTTCTCTTCCAAAGAAATCATTTTCGTTATATAAGGTCGGCAGGCTTTCTGTATAGGTGCGTAGGTGGCATTCAGTTTGCTCCCTTCCACCTGCCAGTCATCTATGCTTCCCGTGACCTTGATGTGTTCGCCCGGGAGGAGAGCCAGAACGATGTTCTTGTAGGCTTCATCCGTAGAGGCAATGGACACCTTGTAAACGTTGCTGTCCGTTTCAGCCACATGCGTGTAGGCGGTCTGGCCGGGTAGGAGTGTGTCTATTGTCAGATTTTCTTGATTAAGGTCTGAGATGAGGTAAGAGCCTACCAGCAGGGTGTCGTTCTTCATGTCATCCAATGCAAGGTCTATGCAGCCTTTGTGACCGGCATGTTGGCAGGAGCAGAACAGTGCCGCCCCTGCCAGCATGGTGAATATGTGCTTTTTCATAAGCATCTTTTGTTCTTATTTAAACAGCTCGTCCAGATATTCATAGAAAGCCGGGTCTTCGCCCCGTACCACCTTGACTATCTTGCCTTCGGGATCCACCACAATCTTGGTGGGATAACCGTCGACGGCATAAAGCGCGGTCACGTCGGGTCCGCCCTCGTTGCGCACATGCAGCCAGGGCAGGGCATGTTTCTTCACGGCAGCTTTCCACTTTTCTTCGGTGTCGCCGCAGTCTATGCCCAGTATTTCCATCCTGTCCTTATATTTGGCGTAATATTCCTTCATGTCGGGAAAGCCCTTTATGCACCATCCGCACCAGCTTCCCCAGAAGTCCAGCACCACATACTTGCCACGGAGCGAGGAGAGGCTGAGGTCTTTGCCGTCCATGTCCTTCAGCGTGAAGTCCGGAGCCTGTGCGCCCTCGGCCACACTGCCCGATGCGGCTTTTTGTGCCTGCATGGCCTTCACTTCCTCCTCCAGCATGGTGTACAGCGATGACAGCCTGCCGGTCTTCACCCGGTCTGTCAGCTTGGGCATCAGTTCCTCCACATTGCCGGTGCCTATCATGGCCGCCGAAGCGAGCAGATAGAGGGACACTTCGCTGTCGGGATGTGCGGCGATGTATGTCTTCTTCGCATTCACCACGCTGTCCAGCAGGCTTTGAGCCGTCGCGAAGGAGGAGCGCGCTATGGAATCGATGGGCATACCCGCATTGGCCATTTCCTGTGCTTGTAAGGAGAGACCGATAAGCCGCTCCTCCTGGTCAGCCCACGCAGGAGTCGCCTCATTGTACTCGGCATAGAAGTCGCTGCCCTCTATGCGGCAGTCGTCCACGCTTCCCGTCAGCTTCAGCTTGTCGCCGGGGAAAGCCATCACCGTGATGTTCTTCATACTGAAAGCCTTGTTTCCCGCAGGTTTGGCATAGATGTAGATTTCCCGTGGTTCGGTGTCCTGTTCCACCTCGTAGCGGAACTGTCCGCCGGTCATGGGCACGGTGTCGCGCAGCGGCATGCCGTCCCGCGACAGGGGGGCGTTCATCACCAACAGAGTGTCGCTTTCCACTCCGGTAAGGGTTCCCGTCAGGACAGTCTTCTGTCCGTTGGCCTGGCAGGCTCCCAACAGAGAGGCTGCAGCCAGCAATATAAATGTGGTTTTTTTCATTGTTCTTAATGGTTTGTACTTGTTTTTGTTTCCGTTATCTGTTGCCTTTATCAGAGGAATCCCAGCTCCAACTTGGCCTCCTCGCTCATCATGTCCTTGTCCCACACAGGTTCGAACACCAGATTGATGGTGGCGCTCTTCACCCCTTCTATGCTCTCTATCTTCTGGCGCACGTCTTCCATGATGAAGTCGGCGGCAGGGCAGTTGGGGGCGGTGAGGGTCATGTCAATGGATGTCTCGCCGTCGTCGGCTACGTCAATCTTGTATATCAGCCCCAGGTCGTAGACGTTGACGGGTATTTCCGGGTCGTATACGGTCTTGAGCATGGCCACAATCTTCTCTTCTATTTCGAATTTGGTCATAAAAATGAATGTTTCCGTTATTTCCGGCAAAGCTAACCATTTCTGTCGAACTGGCAAAACAGTTTTCCCGTCCCTTGTCCTGTATCTCCTGTTTTTGTGCCGCCGCACCCCGCGCTTTTCCCCTCCGCACGGGAAAAGGCGGGAAACATTGTTTACAGTACGTACCGGAGCCCGTTTTGTCATTTACATTCATTAACGCTGAGAATCGCGTATTTCCGGCCGGGGGAAGGTGTGGCGCAAACCGATGCGACAAGATTTATTGAACTTTCGCACATACAGCGGGTTACAAGGAAAGGCTTCCTTCGGAAAGCAGAAAACCGGGGCGGGAAAAGGTATCCGTTGGCTGTTTTTCCCGTCCGCACCGTACGGGCAACCTGTCATCAGCAGGCTGCGGACGGGTCGACAGCAAGCTGGGAACGGTTTGCCTGCAAGCTGGTGACAGGTCACTGGCAGCCGGGGGAAGGAAGAAAACGGTCGGAATATTAACATTTATACAGATTGGCTGGAGAAAACGGGCCGATATTTCACATCTATAAACATTCCTATCCACACGAAGAGCCGGAAACCGGAAGATATGGAAATATTGGGTGTAAGCCAAAGACCGGAAACGGCGACAATATGCACATCTTGAAGACCGGATGAATGACGGTATGTCGGCAGGCCGTCTTACGAAAAACATTGAAGGGGCGCCACACCGCACGCTGCCACCATCTGCTCCGCCTGTGTGGAAAGTGACAGACGGGACCGGCGGAAAACATCAAAATGTTATTAAAACATCGGTATTTTACCGGGTAAAAGCCATGAAATGCCGACATTTTTTCAGATATTTGCATTATTCCTATGGAAAAAACACATCGCTTATGGAACCTATACGCAATTTCGACCAACTGACTTCGCATCTGAGGTCGCTGAACAAGAGAAAACGTGTGGCCGTGGTATGCGCCAAAGACGCCAACACGGAATACGCCATAAACCGTGCCCTGGAGGAAGGCATAGCCGACTTCCTGATGGTAGGCGACGCGGAGGTGATGGAGCGGTTCCCCTCGCTGAAGGACTATCCCGGACGGGTGGAAAGCATACATACCTCCGACCCCGATGAAGCGGCGCGCCTCGCCGTGGACATAGTGAGGAAGGGAAAGGCCGACATACTGATGAAAGGCATCATCAACACCGACAACCTGCTGCACGCCATACTGGACAAGGAACACGGACTGTTGCCCCGGGGCAAGGTGCTGACCCACCTGGCTGTGATGCAGATTCCCACCTACCACAAGCTGCTGTTCTTCTCCGACGCCGCCGTGATACCCCGGCCCTCCCTGCAGCAGCGCATCGAGATGATAGGGTATGCCATACGCACCTGCCGGCACTTCGGCATAGCGCAGCCCCGCATTGCCCTGATACACTGCACGGAGAAGGTGAGCGCCAAGTTTCCTCACTCGCTGGACTACGTGAACATTGTGGAGCTGGCCGAAGCCGGAGAGTTCGGCGACGTCATCATAGACGGCCCGCTGGACGTGAAGACCGCCTGTGAGAAGACCAGCGGCGACATCAAGGGCATAGCCTCGCCCATAGGAGGGGAAGCCGACGTGCTGATATTTCCCAACATAGAGTCGGCCAACTCGTTCTACAAGGCTGTGTCGCTCTTTGCCCACGCCGATATGGCCGGACTGCTGCAAGGCCCCACCTGCCCCGTAGTGCTGCCCTCGCGCAGCGACTCCGGACTGTCCAAGTATTACAGCCTGGCCATGGCCTGCCTCACCAGCATGGAGCAGCCTGACGAATGAAGGCTTGCACCGCGACAGACACGTCAACCTATCCCTAACCCTTCATCATCCAAGACCATGAGACTGTTGGTTATCAATCCCGGTTCCACATCGACCAAAATGGCCGTATTCAGAGACGAACAATGCCTGCTGGCCCGCACCCTGCGTCACAGCATGGAAGAGTTGACGCATTATCCGCGCGTCATAGACCAGTTCGAGTTCCGCAAAAATCTGGTGCTGCATGAGCTGGAGCAGGCCGGCATACCTCTTGATTTCGATGCTGTGGTAGGACGCGGCGGACTGTTGAAGCCCGTGCAGGGCGGCGTGTACGAGGTGAACGACGCCATGCTGGACGACATCATGCACGCCATGCGCACACATGCCTGCAACCTGGGATGCCTCATCGCCTCGGAACTGGCTCAGGCCATGCCAGGATGCCGCGCCTTCATAGCCGACCCCGGTGTGGTGGACGAGCTGGACGACGTGGCACGCATCACAGGATCGCCCATGATGCCGCGCATCGTCATATGGCACGCCCTGAACCAACGCGCCATAGCGCGGCGGCATGCCAAGGAACACGGACAGAAATATGAGGACTTGGATCTCATCGTATGCCATCTGGGCGGAGGCATATCAGTAGGCACGCACCGCCACGGACGGGTGGTGGACGTGAACAATGCCCTGGACGGCGACGGTCCCTTTTCGCCCGAACGGGCGGGCACGTTGCCTGCGGGCCAGCTGGTGGACGTGTGCTTTTCCGGACAGTTCACACAAAGCGAATTGAAGAAGCGCATTTCCGGACATGCCGGACTGGCCGCACACCTGGGTACCACCGACGTGCAGGCTGTGGTGAGGCGCATAGAGGAAGGCGACGCACATGCGCGGCTCGTCCTTGACGCCATGATTTACCAAGTGGCCAAAAGCATAGGCGGAGCCGCTGTGGCGCTCTATGGCAAGGCCGATGCCATCCTGCTGACCGGAGGCATAGCCCATTCGGATTATGTGGTGTCGCGTCTGAGGAAGCGGGTGGAGTTTCTGGCTCCGGTGTTCGTCTATCCGGGCGAGGACGAGATGGAGGCGCTGGCCATGAACGCGTTGGGAGCGCTGAGAGGGGAATTGGAAATAAAAGTGTACCGATAAACGCAAGCCTCCCTCCGTCTGTCACGTAGACGGGAGGAGGCTTGTATGTCTGTAGTGGAAAGGAGAAGGCACGTCACCCGGCGTGCGGGTAGTCTATGGTGTAGTGCAGACCCCGGCTTTCCTTCCGTTCCATGGCCTGTTTGGTGATGAGGTATCCCACATTGATCATGTTGCGCAGCTCGCACAGCTCGCGGGTGGCCTTGCAACTCTTGAAGAGGCGTTCGGTCTCCTCGTAGAGGATGTCCAACCGGTTCCAGGCGCGTGTCAGCCGGACGTTGCTGCGTACTATGCCCACGTAAGACTCCATAATCTGATTGACTTCCTTCATGCTTTGGGTGATGAGCACGCGCTCCTCATTGCTGATGGTCCCCTCATCGTTCCACTCGGGGATATCGGTGTTGAAGTCGTAGCGGTCGAGCACTTCCATGGCATGCCGGGCTGCGGCATCGGCATAGACCACAGCCTCAATGAGCGAGTTCGAAGCCAGCCGGTTGCCTCCGTGCAGGCCGGTGCACGAACATTCGCCTATGGCATAAAGGCGGCGTATGCTGCTCTGCCCGTCCAGATCCACCTTGATGCCTCCGCACAGATAGTGTGCGGCGGGTGCTACCGGTATATAGTCCTTGGTGATGTCGATGCCTATGCTGAGACATTTCTTGTAGATGTTCGGGAAATGCCGTCTGGTCTCTTCGGGATCCTTGTGGGTGACATCCAGATAGACGTGGTCCTCACCCCGCTGCTTCATCTCGCTGTCTATGGCCCGTGCCACAATGTCGCGCGGAGCCAGCGAAAGGCGCGGGTCGTACTTCTGCATGAACTCCTTCCCGTCCAGCGTGCGCAGCACGGCGCCGTATCCGCGCATAGCCTCGGTGATGAGGAACGAGGGACGGTCGCCCGGATGATAAAGGGCCGTAGGATGGAATTGTATGAACTCCATGTCCTTCACCACACCCTTAGCACGGTAGACCATGGCTATGCCGTCGCCCGTAGCCACCAGCGGATTGGTGGTATGCAGATAGACGGCCTCGCATCCGCCCGTGGCCATGACGGTGACTTTGCTGAGGAAGGTGTCCACCTCGCCCGTGGCCTCGTTGAGCACATAGGCCCCATAGCACTTGATGCCCGGTGTGTGGCGGGTGACGATGATGCCCAGATGATGCTGGGTGATGATTTCCACCGCATAGAAATTGGTAAATACGGTAATGTTGGGATGCCGCTTCACGGCCTCTATAAGGCTGGTCTGTATCTCGGCTCCCGTATTGTCCTGATGGTGCAATATGCGGAACTCGCTGTGGCCTCCTTCGCGATGGAGGTCAAAGGAACCGTCGGGTTTCTTGTCGAACTTCACGCCCCATTCCACCAGTTGCCTTATCTGTCCGGGAGCATTCCTTACCACCTTCTCCACGGCGGCACGGTCGCTTATCCAGTCACCGGCTATCATGGTGTCTTCTATATGCTTCTCGAAATTGTCCACCGCCAGATTGGTCACCGATGCGATGCCTCCCTGTGCGAAATACGTGTTGGCTTCTTCCAGTCCGGCCTTGCAAATCAGGGCCACACTGCCTTTTTGCGCCACCTTGAGCGCAAAACTCATCCCGGCTATACCGGAGCCGATGACGAGAAAATCGAACTTTCTTACCATAAGATGTTTGTTTACACCCTGCAAAGCTATAAAATTAGCGGCACTTGCAGACAGGGAGAAGCGAATTATTCGCACATTTCCTGCGCGATGTCCGTAGTACAGACATGTACGGAAGGGATACGTGCGGCTGTATTGTTTTGTATGCCAGTATGTTGGCGCAAACAGACTCGCGGCAGGCCCGTACCAGAGGAGGCTTCCTCTCCGAAAATAAATCCGCCCGCAAATGGAAAAGAACCGTGATATTTCCCTACCTTAGCACGCGCAATCCGGAAGCCTGTCCACATGCTGCCCGGAACAGTTCCTGAACAGGAATCTCTCCGGACAGGTTCTAAAAATAGGGAAAAAACCGGCAGACTCCCGACATAACATCAGACTCTATGGACAGAATATTCCACGCCCGCATTACGGCGGGACAATACGCCTTCCTGGCACTGGCCACAGGCGCCACCTTTTTCTGCCTCTGGGAAAGACATGCCATTGTGGCTGCCTTGCTCATGCTGCTGCTGACAGCCAGCATAGAGAAACTTATCCACACCACCTACACCTTGACCGGTGACGGGCATCTGGTGCTGTACTACGGACGTTTTCTACGCGGCAGGACCATAGCGCTGGCAGACATCACCGCCGTGGAACGTGTTGCAGGCATGCGCGTCGCCGGACGTGCGCTGGGCCACAGCATACTGATACGGCACGGACATCGTTGCGAAGTGCTACAGCCCACTGACGGACAGGCCTTTATTGAAGCTCTGCTAAAACGTATGGACAAAGCCAGGTTATAACACTGTAACATAAAGACCGGGCAAGGAGGTGTCCTTCCCTTTTTTATACTCCGGCCAGTACACGTAGTCCAAAGTCAGAAGCGGAAAGCCACACCTCCCACAAAGTGGAATCCCTGTGCCGGAATGCCGAAGTAATACTGATAATGTCTGTTGAGCAAGTTGTCAAGACGGACATAAATGTCCAAATGCTCAAACGGTTCGTAGCTGCCGCCTATATAAAGGTTGCTTACGCTGGCCGCCTTTGGCAGGATACCTGCTTTTTCACGTGAGATGAAGTGATAGCCCGCATTCACCGACAAAGCTTTCACAGGACGTACGTCGGCTTGCAGATGAAGTTCTACGGAAGGCTTCAGATAGAGAAGTTCATCGCCATAACTGTCCGATGTCCAACTGTGCCACATGCCCGATGCGCTGAAATTATAGGTGTCGCGGTAGCTGTATGTCAGTTCGGCTCCCACATAGGCATTTTCCGAATCATGATAATTGAAGAACAGGTCGGAACTTTTACCCAGATCAGCATTCACATAAATATCATCGTCCAGCGCTTGATATCCCGCAAATACATTGAACCACAGATTGTTTACCGGACTTCCCTTAACACCCGCCCGGCCATGGATAACCTCATAGGTATGGGTAAAGTCGCCGTAATACATGTTGGCATACGGATTCACTTCTTCCAGCTGGCGGAAGTCATTCATCTGCATATTGCCGCTGCTGGCTCCTACATAGACCAGATAGCTGTCGCTAAATTTGAACTGAGCCTGTGCGTCGATGCCTACCCACCAGGTGGAAGCGAAATTCAGCCATGCGTCATTTTCGGTTTCTCTTTCATCTTCTTTATACTCCTTGGTGAGAATGCCTACGGGAATTCCTACCTGCACGTTCCAGCGCGTATTGTGGTAGCGGTAGTAGGGTGTGAGTTTGATTAATGTATAATCGTCTGTCCGGCTGCTGTTGTAGAAAGCATTGTCCATGTAGAACTTAAGTCCTATGCTCCGGCGGTCCGTCAGCATCCCCGACACTTCGCCTTTGGTGCGCAGCATGGTTTCGCGCACGTCGGGATACACACCGTCGAAGGCGACATTGCGTTGCCTGCCATAGAACATCAGGTTGGTTTCCACGTCAAATTGCAGGGGAAGGTCCTTGTCACGGGAAGCCACTCCCAGGTGCACGTCACCCGACGTGAGTTTCTGCTTGCCCACACTGGCTCCGGGCAGGAGGTTGAAGTTGTTCAGTCCGAAGTTGCCGGCCACCCCCAGCGACACCTTATCAAACAGATGCCGGTAGTCCACATTGGCCCGTGTGCGGTAATAGTGCGCGTCCCAGTCGGCAGCTCCGAGGTCAAGGGAACCGTTCATGCCTTCCATGTCGAAGGACACGCCCAGTTTGTCCCTTTGTCCGAGGTCGAAGCGGTAGGCGGCACGCACGTCCAGGTTGCCACGGTTGCCGTATCCTGCGCGCACATATCCCGGAAAGATGGAAGGCTGTGTCTCGCGTCCGGCATATACCGGCATGACCGGAGTCGGAACCCGTGAGGCAGGCGCAAGGGCGAAGTCATATTTCACGGCTTTTCTGGTTGGCGCAGGCTGCTCCACCTGGGGCAGCACATTAATCTTGGAGGCGTCCGTTATGTCGGGCGCGTATTCCTGTTCTACCACTACGGTACGGTTCAGCGTGGTGTCTTGAGGTTGGGTCTGGGCCGAAGCCCCTGCTGCGGAGACCGTCAAGGCCGCGAGCAGCGCATATGATAATCTTTTCATATTCATTTCGGTGTTATTATTGTTCAGACTTGCGGTTGCAGGGTGTCTGCCTTTGCCTTATCCGGTTCCGTCTTGTCGTCTTGTGGGCTTTCGGACTTGTCTTTTGCTGGCTTTCGGGACAACTTCTCCAGCCTTTCGGTTATCATGCCGGCAATGTCGTCATCGGCCTGATAATTCTGTTGCAGACTGAGCAGATATTGCTTGGCCTCGAAGTTCTTGTCCATGGCCACATATACATCGGACAGGAGGATGAAAGCTCTTGCCAGCCAATAGGCGTGCGGCGTGCTCTGCTCGATGAAACCGAGTATTTCCTTTTCCGCTTCCGCATACTTTTTCCCGTCGTACAGCTGTCTGGCTATCAGATATCTGGCCTCGGCTCCGTAGACGTTTCGGGTATCTTTGGCCAGCTGTTTCAGGTCGGGAGAGGCTTTGTCCGGCTCGTCTTGCGCAAGGTAAGCTTTTGCCCTGTGATACAAGGCTTCGTTACGCAGTTCGGGCGACAGTTTCGCTTCGGCCAGCAGTTGTCCGGCGGCCAGGATGGTTTCTCCGGTATCGCCCAGCTTCACGGCACAGTCCAGCGCACCGCTTATTCCCGTCTGTCTCCGTTCCGTGGAGGAGGCTTTCAGCTGCAGCTGCTTGTAGTCGGCAAGGGCATCCTTGTAATTCTTCTGCTTCATCAGCACTCCGGCATGTGCCAGCAAGGCCTCTTCCGAATAGCGGTTGTCCGGATATTCCAGCAGTTTCCCCATATGTTCCAACACTGCGTTGTCATCGTTCCCCCGCTTGCCTATCACTCCGAGGTAATAGTGGGCGTCCAGAGCGAAAGCTCCGCCGGGATAGGCCTGCAGGTAGCGTTCCAGACTTTGCTTGGCTCCGGTCATGTCACCTTTCATATAAATGCGCTGGGCGGCCACATAAGTCAGCGAATCCTGTTCGCTTGGTTCGAAAGTAATTCCGCCCGGCATTTGCGCGGCCAAGGCGGCAAACTCGTCCACCCGATTGGCATCGACGTAGACCGACTTCAGGTCGCGCATGGCAAGCTTTGCCTCTTCGCTTCCGGGATATTGCTCGATGACGTGCTTGTAAGAGTCTATGGCATGGTCATAGTCACCGCTCTGGTAATAGAGCAATCCTATCTCGGCCGCCGCCTTCCTGCTGAGCGGATTCTCCGGATACTTTTGCAAAAGCTCGCTGAAGGTGGCGATGGCCAGCCCACTCTGTCCGACCTGCACGTAAGAGCGTCCCTTCTCATACAGCGCGTTCACGTTATAAGGCGAATCGGGGTACTTCTGCGCCAGCTGGTCAAGTAAAGTCACTTTCCGGTCATAGTTCTTCTGCAGTCCGCTGACCAGTGCCTGCTGGTAGAAGGCGTAGTCTCCGGCCGGAGTCTGCAGGCTCTCCGCCCGGCGGTAGGCGTTGGCCGCCTGGTCAAAGAGACGGTTGTCCAGATAGCAGTCGCCTATGCGGTTATAGGCGTCGGCCAGCGCGTAATGGTTTTCTCCGCGTTCAAGCCGGGTGAACTGCCGGAAGTTGTCCAACGACGATGCATAGTCCTTGCCGTGGAAAGCGATGTATCCCAGGTTATAGTAGGCCAGGGCATACATCTCGGTATTCTTGTCCGGCGTGGAGGAAAGATAGGCGTTGAAGTCGCTTGCGGCTCCGTCCATCTTGTCCTGCCGATAGCGCGACTCCCCTCTCCAGTACAGGGCGTCGGCCTTGGTCTGGGGGTTGTATCTGCCCAAGGCTATGCTGCGGGTGAAGTAGTCTTCGGCTTCTCCGAACCTGGAGTTGGCAAAAGCCTGTGTGCCCAGTTGGAACAGGATTTTCTGCTTGGCTTCCAGAATGGGCGTGCCGGGATTGGATATGCGTTCGATGGACTTCAGGGCTGCGTCGTAACTGCGGGTATTCATATAGACCTCCACCAGACAGTCGCTTATGCGGTCGGCATAGGGCGATCCGGGAAATTCGTTGAGGAAGTTCTCGAATACCGACACCGACTCGCCGAAGGCCGAATAAGACGTTTCGTGCAGGCAAAGCGCGTAGTTGCAGGCAGCCTGTTCCTTTATCTTACGGTCGGCATCGGAGGCGGCGGCCTGTTCGAAGGCCATGCGGGCCTGGTTCTTGTCGCCTAGATGGAGGTAGGCCAGTCCCATGTGCAGATAGGCGTTCTGGGCCAGCGTGTCGGGGCGTTCCACTACGCGCTCCAGCAGTTCGGGCACACGGGTGTACACCTGATTTTCGTAACATGCTATGCCTTCCATGTACAGGGCGTCGCGTCGTGGGCTGTCCTCTTTCTTCCGGTAGGCCTCGAACGCTTCCATGGCCTCCAAGTAGCGGGCGTTGTGATAGCAGGCGGTTCCCTTCACGCGCTCCATCTCCGCCGCATGCCGTTGTCCGGCATAAGCCGCGAGATAGTCGTCGGCCACGGCTGTGGCTTTGTCCCACTGGCGCTTCTGCAGATAGATTTCGGCCATGTAGTAGGGCACGAGCGGGGCATACTTGGCGTTATCCTTCAGGGAAAGGAATCCCTCCAGTGCCTCGTCACGTCGTTTCTGCGTATAGCGGATGTACGACAGGTAATAAGTGCAGTCGGCGGCATGTTCCGGACTGATTTGCCTCAGCGTTTCCAGCCAGATGGCGGCATCTTGCAGGTTGCCGGTGTTCAGGTAGCTCAGCGCCAGTTTGTAGGTCATCTCATTGCGCTCGCCGTCTGCCAGTTGCCCGAGCGACGACTTGCCGAAGAGTTCCAACGCTCCCTCATAGTCTTTTTCCGAGAAACGTGCGGAGGCCAGCAACGCATACACGCGGCCGGCGTGCGGAGTGTCGGGGTATGCTTCGAGGAAGGCTTGCAGCATGTCCGTACCTTGGGGGTCGTGCAGTTCGTATGCGGCGCAGGCCAGCATATACTCGGCTTCCATCCTTTCGGCGGCAGATTGCGGCACGATGTCGGTGTCCTGTTTCACAAAAGCGCGCAATGGCACCAGTGCGGCGGCATAGGCTTTCTGCCGGAACAGGTTCCTGCCTTCCTCATACTGCTCCATGGGGGCGGTGGAAGGCACTGCGGTTTGCGCCACTCCCACCAGAGGAGCACAGCACAGGGCTGCCGCGCAAAGCACACGCGAAAATTTGTCTTTCATATCGTTCAGTATGTTTGTTTGAAATCCATATTAATAATAGGAAAAAAGAAGGGGCAGGACATCCGCTCAAGGGTTGGCTGCTGCGGTTCCGGAACCCGTCCGGCCTTGCAGGAACATGGTCACGCCACGGCGCACCGACTCCAGCCCGAAGTCTTCGGGACGGATTTGGGACAGCGGCACGAAGAAGGCTTCGGCGGCATCGTCCATGGCACGGTAGTGGAGCAGGTCCCTCACCGTGCAGCGGAAGAACATGTCCAGCGTATGCACCAGAAAACCGGAGTAGAGGTAGCGGTTGGGCAGGGAGAAGAGGTAATCGGCACGCAGCACTTCCATGCCGGTCTCTTCCTTCACCTCACGCGCCACACCTTCCTCGCCGGTCTCGTCCATATCGAGGAAGCCGCCCGGCAGGTCGAGCGTCCCTTTGGCCGGCTCCTTGCCCCGGCGGCACACCAGCAGCTCGTCATGGTGGTTGACAATGAAGGCCACTGTGGCCGAAGAGGGGTTGAAGTAGTAGACAAAGCCACATGCGGCACACTTCTTTGACTTGAAATTGTGCACCTCAAAGCGGGGCGAGCCGCATTTGGGGCAATAGCTGAACAGACTAAGCGGATGTTCCATACTTTCCTGACTTATGACATAAGTGTTGTGAGGCAGCAAATATACGAAATTCCAAGGCCAAAACAAGAAATCGGGACGAGTTTGCGCCGTTTGTGCCGTCAAAAACAGGACTGTGTGCCCATCGTGTCCGTCTTTTTCTACAAAAAGACAGATTTCTTCCTGTCAGTAATTTCCTGTTTGGGCCTTACAGAAAGATAGCTGTCCGGGATTTCCGCTTACACCGGAATCCGTTCCTTTTCTCCGTTTTCGGCCCGTCGGTCTCCTGAAGTGTTTATTTAGGTTAAACGAAATCCGCCATTACGGGGTAAGTCTGTAGATATGTTAATGAAAACGGAAAGATTTCCTTTTTTCCGCCCGCCGATGACCTGTAGTCCGCTTGTTGCCGAACCGTTTCCGGTAGGCTGTGGATGGGTCGACAGCTCGCTGGTGACAGGTCATTGGCGCCGTGCGGAAGGGAAAAACGGAGAAAGGCCGCCTTTCCCCGCCTCCGTATTCTCCTTTCCGGAGGCCGCCTTTTCTTGTAACCATCTGAATGGATGTAAGTTCAATAAATTTTGTCGCGTCGGTTTGCGCCATACCTTCCCTCGGTCGGAAATACGCGATTCTCAGCGTTAACCGGCGTTAAAAACAAAAAACCTCTTTATACGATTTGTAAGAGTTTGTCATGTGGCACGCACACCGTACCGCAGCAGAAAGGCTTTTTCCTGGTTTCCTCATCTCACTTTTTTGTATTACTTTTGCTGTGAATAAGAAGAACGCATACAAAAAAGGAAAAACGACCTATAGTTATGGAACACCAACTGACCATCTACAACACACTGAGCCGGAAGAAAGAAGTTTTCGTCCCGCTCCACGCCCCTCATGTGGGCATGTATGTATGCGGGCCTACCGTATACGGCGACCCGCACCTGGGACACGCACGTCCGGCCATTACCTTCGACCTGCTGTTCCGCTACCTCAAGCACCTGGGTTACAAGGTGCGCTATGTGCGCAACATCACCGACGTAGGCCATCTGGAGCACGATGCCGACGAAGGCGAGGACAAGATAGCCAAGAAAGCCCGTCTGGAGCAACTGGAGCCTATGGAGGTGGCGCAATATTACACCAACCGTTACCACGAAGCCATGGATGCCCTGAACGTGCTGCGCCCCAGTATCGAGCCGCAGGCCAGCGGACACATCATCGAACAGATAGAACTGGTGGAGGAAATACTGAAGAACGGTTATGCCTACGAAAGCCAGGGGTCGGTGTACTTCGATGTGGCCAAGTACAACAAAGACCATCACTACGGCAAGCTATCCGGCCGTAACCTGGATGACGTGCTCAACACCAGCCGCCAGCTGGACGGTCAGGAGGAGAAACATAATCCTGCCGACTTCGCTTTGTGGAAGAAAGCACAGCCCGAACACATCATGCGTTGGCCTTCCCCCTGGAGCGACGGTTTCCCCGGTTGGCATTGCGAGTGTACGGCCATGGGACGCAAGTATCTGGGCGCACATTTCGACATCCATGGAGGTGGTATGGACCTCATTTTCCCCCATCACGAATGCGAGATAGCCCAGAGCGTGGCCAGTCAGGGCGACGACATGGTACACTACTGGATGCATAACAACATGCTGACCGTCAACGGACAGAAGATGGGCAAAAGTTACAATAATTTCATTACGCTGGAAGAGCTTTTCAACGGCACGCATCCTTTGTTGGAGCAGGCTTATACGCCCATGACCATCCGCTTCTTTACCCTCCAGGCCCACTACCGCAGCACGGTGGACTTTGGCAACGAGGCATTGAAAGCCGCCGAAAAAGGATTGGCCCGCCTGATGGATGCCGTCAACGGGTTGGAGCGCGTCACGCCCGCCAAGGCTTCCACCGTGGAAGTGAAATCACTGCGAGAGAAATGTTACGAAGCGATGGACGATGACCTGAACACACCTATCGTCATAGCCCACCTCTTTGAAGGCACCAAGATGGTGAACAACCTGCTGGCTGGCCATGACGCCATCACCGCCGAAGACCTGAAGGAACTGAAAGATACCTTCCACCTCTTCTGTTTCGATATCTTGGGCTTGAAAGCCGAAGCTGCTTCGAATGCCGCACGTGAGGAAGCTTTCGGACATGTGGTAGATATGTTGCTCGAAGAACGTGCCAAAGCCAAAGCCAACAAGGACTGGGCCACGAGCGACAAGATACGCAACGAACTGACCGCCCTGGGCTTTGAAATAAAGGACGGGAAGGAAGGCACGGAGTGGAAGCTGAATAAATAGAACACACACAAAGGCATAAAGACATAGAGTTATCCAATTTCTTGGAGCCTGTTTGGAGCCTGTTCTAAATTTTCCTTATGGCGACGGGAAAATATGCTCGGAAAAACATCCCAAAGCCGTACTGGGCAAAATTTTGAACAGGCTCTAAGCTGTGCTGTCTGCGTTCCCCCTTTAAAATGGGACATTCAGTAAATAGCATAAATTTAGCCAACTAATTCATACACAAAGTATTGCGAATTAGTTGGCTTTTTTGTATCTTTAGGTATTCCCCCGCAAA
>CASFQC010000017.1 GCA_949296415.1 uncultured Bacteroides sp.
TTAGTTGGCTAATTTTATGCTATTTACTGAATGTCCCTCTATAAGCCATCAAAAAAACCTCCTATGCATCCAAGACGGATTATAGGAGGTTTTGTCGTTCATGCGTTGGCAAAAAGAATGTCCGGTCAGACATCCTACCGATAACAGGCTAATATGCGTTCTTCTCTCCTTTAAACATATTGGTCACGGTCATTATCATGATGCGGATGTCAAGCCAGAAAGTCCAATTCTCAATATACCATAAGTCGCGGCGCACACGGCCTTCCATCTGAGAAAGTTCTTTGGTCTCTCCTCTGAATCCGGTTACTTGCGCCCAGCCGGTAATACCCGGTTTTACCAAATGGCGCATCATGTATTTGTCAATGAGATGGGAATACTCTTCCGTATGCTTCAGCATATGGGGTCTCGGACCGACCAGAGACATGTCACCTCGGAACACATTGATGAATTGCGGCATTTCGTCCAGATTTGTCTTGCGAAGGAAATTGCCGAACTTCGTCTTGCGCGGATCGTCCTTTGTCGCCTGCAGGCTGTCTGAGTCCTTGTTCACCTTCATTGAACGGAACTTATAGCATTGGAAAATCTTGCCATTCTCACCATTCCTGGCTTGTTTGAAAAAGATGGGACCCGGAGACGTCAGCTTGATGATGGTGCCTACTATTATATAAAGGAAAGGAAATACAGTGACAAGGAACAGTCCCGAACAAAGCAGATCAAAGCTGCGTTTTGTAAGCCTGTTCAACGGATCCTGCAATGGTTCGCGGCGGATGGACAACACAGGCACATCACCCAAAAGCGTAAGCTGGAGCTGGCGTTTCACATAATTGCGCATGGAAGGGACCATGTAAAAACGTATCATGTTATTCTCACAATATCGTATCAGTTGCAGCACTTCATTCTGGCAGGCGGAAGGAAGTCCGCAATACACTTCCTGAATAGGATGTGAAGGCAACCATTCCATCAGCCGCTTCATCTCCTGACGGTAATATCCGCTGTTCGGATAATCCGTTTCCGAACTGTCCTTATACAGAAACGTAGCCTGAATACGATAGCCATAAGTCACATCGCTGAGTTCGTGATGAAGCTCGTACATGGCATCGCCATTGCCCACCAGAATGATGGAACGGGTATTCTTGCCCATACTGCGGACATGTTTCACCCACCGGCGGAGAGACAACCTCCAAACAACTAACAGCAGATAGAAAATGACATAAAAGCAGAATAGGTATGACAGCGGCAGCATATATATTTTAAGCAGGCTGATGACCGCCATAAAGACAATCATATGTAGAACGACTGTTCCAAACAGCCGCCGCACTATCTGCTCTGGGCGTACTATACGGTAATGGAGGATGATTTTGAATACGGACAGGCAAGGTATGTAACACAAAGTGGATATGACCAGGTATTTCTGCAACGGGAATGTGGTTATCACACTCATGTAATGTAATGCTACATAAATCAGCGACATTGCAAGATTCAGCAACACAAAGTCACCCAACATGGCGACATAGCGTATCAGTTCGGTTTTCTCAGCAGGTTGTTTGTTCATAATTACTCCATTTTTTGATTCAGTATCATTTGCGATAAGATTCTTTTCTCAACTCACGGGCAAATGTAATGTTTTTGGCATGAAAAAACAAGATTAAGTCAATATTTTACAACACTTCGCATGAAAAAGACTGATTTCCCGCAATAATAGGCCCAAAAAGCACAAGCCGGACGCCCTACTCCAACGAGACCAGACGTCCCATCTTATAGGTTCCCCGGCGGGTTATCCTGCCGAATTTGTCCGTCTCTACAAAATCGCCGTCTTTCTTGCCTTCCTTGAAGTTGCCTTCATATTTCACGCCATTCTTGTCGGTCCGGATACCGTGGCCTTCTTCAAGGCCGTTCACAAACCCGCCTTCGTATCTTGTACCGTCGGCCATGACCAGCACCCCCTGACCGTTGAATTTATTGTCTTTCCATTCGCCTTCATAAGAGTCGCCGGCATTCCATTTATAGGTTCCGTAGCCGTCGCGCAAGTTGTTCTTCCACTCGCCCTCATACACCGCTCCGTTGGCCCAAGTGAAGATGCCGTGTCCCTCCTGCATTCCGTTTTTGAACTGCCCCTCATACTTGTTTCCGTTCGCGTGGTAATAGACTCCGGTATCCGTGCGCTCACCTTGTACATAAGAGCCTTCGTACCTGTCGCCCGTATGGAAATAATAGATGCCCTGGCCATCCTGAACACCGCCGGTCCAACCGCCCACATATTTGTCACCGTTCAGATATTCAAAGGTTCCGGTACCTTCGCGCAGGTCGTTCTTCCATTGTCCTGTGTATCTGGACCCGTCGTTCCACACAAAGGTACCCTCGCCATTCTTCTTGTCGTCTTTCCACGAGCCGGAATAGCGGGAACCGTTCTTCCAAGTGTAGGTACCCTGGCCTTCACGCTTGTCTTTTACCCAGTCGCCTTCATACACATCACCTGTATAATAGTACATCGTGCCTTTCCCCTGCTGGAAATCCTGGCTCCACATGCCTTCATAGCGGTTGTTGTTAATAAAGTAGAATATCCCCTTTCCATCCTGCCGGTCCTGGTTCCACTCGCCTTCATAACGTTCGCCGTCGGCAAACAGGTACACGCCATAGCCCTGGCGCTTACCTTTCACATATTCGCCTTCGTACACATCGCCGTTCTTGAATACGGTCTTGCCCTTACCGTCGGGCTTCCTGCGCTTCAGCTCCCCGCTATACACGGAGCCGTCCTTGAACACATAGGTTCCAATCCTTATTTCCGAAGAGGCGCGCAAGGACACGGCGGCTGCCTGCCCTTCTCCGCCCATATTGACGGCACAGGCCGCACCGCCCCCAAACAGGCAGCAGGCAAGTCCGGCCATGGCACATAAGCTATTCTTCAAAGTAGTCATGCTTGAAAACGTATATAAATATGTATGATAGAGTCATAGAAAAAGGATGAATGTCCACAGGGTGGATTTCTGTCGTCCAAAGATACGACATATCTCCACAACCCTATAGCGCGGGACATAGGTTTTATTGCACTTTTTTACCTGACACCGCCTCTTTTAAGTTCTCTTTGCACAAATATTTCTGTGCAAGCTCCCTTACCTTTTCCGGTGTCACCGTCTGTATGGCCTGCAGCGTGCGGGCGTAGCCGTCGGCCGGCATGCCAAGCAGGAGAGCCGATACCCACATCTCGGCCAGGGACAGCACAGACTCGCATCCCCTGCGCATGTCGCCCAGCATATAGTTGCGGACCATGTCAAGTTCCCCGGCGGGCACCAGGTCGTTCTGCAGCTTGTCTATCTCCACGCCGACCTCACTGACCAGCGGCGCCACCAGCTCGTTCGTAGTCTCGGCAGAGACCATCAGCAGGCTGCATTCGGGATAGGACACCACGTTGGCGTAGATGCCATAGGTATATCCCTTGTCCTCGCGTATGTTGGACATGAGACGGCTTCCGAAGTAGCCGCCGAACAGGGTGAGCAGCACACGCAGCCCGCCGAAGTCGGGATGCTGGCATGGCAGGGTGGCGCAACCCATGCGTACCGCGCTCTGAAGGGCGTCGGCACGCTCCACAAACGCACGCTTCTCTGCGGAGGGGCTTACCTGGAAGCGCCTCCGCTCCAGCACGGATTCCGTGCAGCCGAACGCCTCGGCCCCGAAATGCCGCTCCACCAGACGGACCACATCGCCGGTAACCTTGCCCGAAAGCAACAAGGTGAGATTGCCCGAATGGTAATGCCGCCTGTGGAACCTGCGCAACGCCTCGGACGTGATGCGTCCGTAGTCTTCTGCCGACACAGGCCTTCCGCAGGGATGGGAACTGCCAAACACCAGCCCGGCCATCGCCCTGTGAGCCAGAAAGCCCACCTGCGACAGGCGGACATTGAACTGCTGCACATTGGCGGACAGCACCGTCTCCAGCTCTTTCTCGGGAAACAGAGGCTCCTTTATCATGGATGAGAGCACATCCAGTGTCTGAGGCAGGTACTTGGCCAGCGAATGGAGCGTCACGCAGGTGTGCTCCGACGAGTTGGACAGGTCAAGCCACGCACCGTAGAAGTCAAGCACCTCGGCTATGCGGGACGAGGAATAGCATGCGGTACCCTCACGCAACATGCGGTTGGTGAACAGGGCCTGGAGGGGCTGGTCCTGCTGCCAGCGTCCTCCGGCCATCAGAAGATCAAGCCTTACCACATCGGCGTCGGCCTGCTCCAGCACGTAGAGGGGCACGCCATTGGGCATGACGGTACGCACCGGCCGCCTTATGTCCGTCATGGACAGGAGACGCATGGCAGGGGCTTGCGGATAAGCGGATACTGCACTCATATCCGGCCGGTGTGGAGGGTTTGTCCCTTACGGGCAAGGAAACGCTCGGCACGTTCCAGGTCCTGGGGAGTATCTATGCCTATGGTCTCTATGGAGGTTAGGGCCACCTTTATCCTATAGCCGTTCTCCAGCCAACGCAGCTGTTCGAGCGACTCGGCCAGCTCCAGCGGCGACTGCGGCAGGGAGGTTATGGCCTGCAGCACCTCCGTGCGGTAGGCGTATATGCCGATGTGCTTATAGTAGGCATGGCGTTCCAGCCACTCCTCGCGGGGTACGCCGCGCAGGTGGGGAATGACGGAACGGCTGAAGTACAGGGCATTCATCTGCCTGTCCACCACCACCTTGGGCGAGTTCACGTTCTCCAACGCCTCAAGGCCGTCGGCTGTGGTGAAGGGCTTTACCAGGGTGGCTATCTGGGTGTCGGGGCTGTCGAAACAGGCTTTTATGGCCTGCAGCTGCAGGGGGTGTATGAAGGGCTCGTCGCCCTGTATGTTCACCACCACGTCATATGTCCCGTCCAGCTTCAGGGCAGCTTCGGCGCAGCGGTCGGTGCCGCTCTTATGGCTGGGCGAAGTCATCACCACCTGGCCGCCGAAGGAGCGTACGGCCTGAGCTATGCGTTCGTCGTCGGTGGCCACACAGGCGTAGTCCAGCACGCCGGACACCTGTTCGTACACCCGCTGTATCACGGGTATGCCCCCCAGCAGGGCGAGGGGCTTGCCCGGAAAGCGGGTGGACGCGTAGCGGGCGGGGATTATTCCAATGTATCTCATGTCTCTGGGTAATGGGGTTTGTGTCATCAGTATGTATTATAAAATATGTGTATAGGCTGTCAGACGGCAGAGCCGGGCACCTCTATCCCCAGCTCCTTCAGCCCCCGGCATACGTAGTCGCGCTTCAGGTCGCCGGGCTTGCACACGCTGGCGCCGGCCAGAAGGAGGTCTATGTCAAGGCGCACTATCTCGTGCGGCTTGTCATTGGGACGTCGTCCGGCCTGCCATTCTATAGACTTGAGGCACAGCCTTATGTCTCCGGCTTCGAGGGGGGAGTGGAAGCAGGCCACTTGGTTGGCGAACAAGGCCTTGCGCCCCAGCATGAGGGGTTGCGTGTCTTCCTCGCGGGCGAAGCGTATGTCGGGGAAGGCGGCGGCCAGGCAGCGGCGGGCGAAGGCCAGGTTGCGGTGGCGGCAGCGTGAGTTGCTGCCCAGGCATATGGTGTAGAGCGTCATCATAACGGGCGGCGGGGTCAGTTGAACAGGTCGTCCAGGCCGGTGACAGGTTCCTCATACTGCCCGGCATCTTCCTGCAGCTTGGAGTCGTCGCAGGGGTCATAGCCTTCGGGGAACTGGAAGGTTTCCTCGGGGTCGTACTTCAGCGACTCGTCGGCCAGCACCTTCACCATGTACTTGGCCCATATGGGCAGGGCGGTGTTGGCTCCCTGCCCGTTGGCCATGGAGTCAAAGTGTATGTCGTACTCGTCGCCCCCTACCCAGCATCCGGACACCAGCGAGGGGGTGAAGCCTATGAACCATCCGTCGGCGTTGTCGTTGGAGGTGCCGGTCTTGCCGCCCATGTCGGCCTTCACGCCCAGACGGCGCACGCGCACTCCGGTACCCTCGTTCACCACGGAGCGCAACATGTCAAGCATCTTGTATGAGCTGGAGGCGCTTATCACCTCGTTCACGGCGGGGGCGAATGTGGCCAGCACGTTGCCCTCATTGTCTTCTATGCGGGTGACGAAGAGCGGGGCCACGCGCAGTCCCCGGTTGGGGAAGGCGGTGTAGGCGCTCACCATCTCGCCCACGGATATGTCACAGGGACCCAGGCAGAGCGATATGGTGGGGTCTATGCTGAGGTTGCGCACGCCGAAGCTGTGTATCAGCCGGACCAGGCTGTAGGGGCTGAGCTTGCTCATGAGGTAGGCGGTGACCCAGTTGTCGCTGTTGGTCAGGCCCCACTTCACGCTCACCATCTCGCCCAGACGCTTGTTGCTGGCGTTGCGCGGGGTCCAGGGCTTTCCGTTCTCGTCGATGAGGGTGTAGGACACGTGGCGCACCAGGTCGCAGGGCGATATGCCGTTCTCCATGGCCAGGGTGTAGACGTAAGGCTTTATGGTGGACCCCACCTGGCGGCGTCCCTTCATGGCCATGTCATACTGGAAGTAGGTGTAGTCGGGGCCTCCCACATAGGCCTTCACGCGGCCCGTGCGCGGCTCCATGGACATGAACCCGGCGCGCAGGAAGGTCTTGTAGTAGCGTATGGAGTCCCAGGGGGTCATCACCGTGTCCTTGCGGTGGCCTCGTCCGGTCCAGCTGAAGACGGTCATGCGGTGGGGCTCGTCGAAGGCGCGGCGTATCTCCTCCTCGGAGGCTCCGGCGCGCTTCATGTGGTAGTAGCGGTCGGTCTGTTTCATGGCGGCCGTCATGGAGCGGTCTATGAGGTCCTGCGGGGTGTCGCGGGCATAGGGCGCGTTGCGCCGTCCGCGCTTCTCGCGCTCGAAGGCCACCTGCAGCTGGGCCAGATGCTCGGCCACGGCCTCCTCGGCATAGCGTTGCATGCGCGAGTCTATGGTGGTGTATATCTTCAGCCCGTCGGTGTACAGGTTATAGGGCTTGCCGTCCTTCTTCAGGTTCTTGGCGCACCAGCCATAGAGGGGGTCGGTGGCCCAGCTCAGGGAGTCCTCGTAGAACTGCTGCATCTGCCATCCCCGGTAGTCCTTCTTCAGCGGCTTCTTGGCCCCCATGACGCCGCGCAGGTACTCGCGGAAGTAGGTGGCCAGTCCCTCCTTGTGGTCCACGCGGTGGTAGTCAAGGGTCAGGGGCAGGGCCTTGAGCGAATCGGCCTCGGAGGCGGTGATGTATCCGGCCTTGCGCATCTGGTCGAGCACCACGTTGCGGCGTCCGCGCGAGCGTTCGTTGTAGCGCAGGGGGTTGTAGAGGGAGGGGTTCTTGCACATGCCCACCAGGGTGGCGGCCTGCTCCACGCGGAGTTCCGAGGGGTCGCAGCCGAAGTAGGTGCGCGAGGCGGTCTTTATGCCCACGGCGTTGTTCAGGAAGTCGAACTTGTTGAGGTACATGGTGAGTATCTCCTCCTTGGTGTAGTAGCGTTCCAGCTTCACGGCTATGACCCACTCTATGGGCTTCTGGAAGAGCCGCTCCATCACGTTGTCCGCCCTGGGCGAGAAGAGCTGCTTGGACAGCTGCTGGGTGATGGTGCTTCCGCCTCCGGCGTTCTTCTGCATCAGCACGCCACGCTTCACCACGGCGCGCAGCAGGGCCTTGGCGTCGATGCCCGAATGGCTGGCAAAGCGCACGTCCTCGGTGGCTATGAGGGCGTCGATGATGTGGGGCGACAGCTCGTCATAGCCCACGTACAGGCGGTTCTCCTTGCTGAAGGAGTAAGTGCCCAGCACCTTGCCGTCGGCCGAGAACACCTGGGTGGCGAACTTATAGTCGGGGTTCTCGAGCGACTCCACCGGAGGCATGTAGCCTATCCACCCCCGGGCTATGGACACAAACACGCCGGCGCAGGCCAGCAGCAGCAGGGCCGTCAGGGCCCAGAGTACTATCACGACTTTCTTTATCATGGGTATATTTATAGGTATATATATATTAAATAGGTGTATGCATACCGCCGTGTGCGGATGTTTTGCGGGCAAAGGTAAGAAATAATCCTGTTACACGGCTCCATTATCCACAGTTTTCCCTACCTTTGCCATGCAACTGTAAGAAGAACGCAACATGAAGACCGTACACATGAACTCCCGCGAGGAGATGGAGGAGCTTATCCGGTCCTGCCCCTACTGCATGGTGGGACTGACGGACGACGGGGGACGTCCCTACGTCATTCCCCTGAACTTTGGCTACGCCGACGGCGTGGTCTACCTGCACAGCGGGCCCACGGGCCTGAAGCAGAGCCTGCTGGAGCGGCGTCCGCAGGTGTGCCTCACCTTCTGCCACGGGGCGGAGCTGGTGTGGATGCACCCCCAGATGGCGTGCAGCTACAGCATGAAGTCCGCCAGCGTAGTGTGCCGGGGCACCGCCCGACCCGTGGACGGCCTGGAGGCCAAGCGCCGCGCCCTGGACGTGATGATGGCCCGCTACACCGACCGCCCCTGCGGATACTCCGACGCCGCCGTGCGCCACGTGCAGGTGTGGGCCGTAGAGGTGGAGGAGATGACGGGACGCCGCTTCGGACTGAGGCCGAGCGAGCTGTGAGCGGAGGACAGGACAGAGAAGGGCGGGCATCCCGTCCTATATAGGGCGGACACTCCGTCCTACGTAGGGCGGACCTCGCGTCCTATATAGGTCGGACACCCCGCCCTATGTAGGACGGACACCCCGCCCAAAAGACAAGGCGACAAAAAACAGTTATATAACATCAATTCATTAACTAAAAAAACCTATCGGTATGGGAAAGAACTCTCAAAGAGCGAAACTCTCGCTGAAAGCCATTCCGCATGAACTGACGGAACGTAAAGACGATTATTACCTGAACGTGAAGACACAACGCCAGCTCACCCTGGACGACCTGGCCGCCGAGGTGGCCGCCACCCACGGACACCAGAACGCCTCCGAAGTGGCCATGCTGACGCGCGAGGTGTTGGAGCTGGCCAACTGGTACCTGTCCAACGGCTTCACCGTCACCACCCCGCAGGGCAGCTTCCGCACCACCGTGCAGGGCGTAGTGCTGGAGACCGACATAGCCTCGGCCCCCAACCGCGACAAGCTGAAGCTGAACGTGGCCTACACCATGGGCGAGGACATGCGCCAGGCCCTGGACGACGCCGAGCTGGACGTGGAGATAATCAAGTCCGCCGTGGGCCCGCAACTCTTCGGAGTGGCCGACGCGCGCCAGCTGGAACAGTCCAAGCTGCCCGACGCCGACACCCGCGCCCCCATCCCCGTGGAAGCCGGACAGACCTGCATACTGCGCGGACGCAACATCAAGGTGGGCGGCGAAGGAGCAGAGATAGGCGTGACGCTGCGCCGCACCGACGGCTCGAGCGGCACCACCCTGTTCTTCCCCCAGTCGAAGCTCTACCCCAACACGCCCACGCAGGTGGGCTTCGTGCTGCCCGCCGACACCGAGACCGGATCGACCTGGGAAGTGACCCTCTGCACCCAGCTGGGCTCCAACGGCAGCAAGCTGCTGAAGGAACCGCGCACCGTGGTGATGGACAGCACCTTCACCGTGGGCGAGGCCTCTGAAACGCCCGGAGGCGGCAGCCAAGGCGGCCAAGGCGGCGACGGCGGCGGAGAAGACCCGATGAGCTGATTACCTTTTTTAAAAAACTATCATACACAATGAACAGAAAACTGATTTTGAGCGCCGTGCTCCTTGCGGGCATGGCATGCGCCGCCACGGCGCAGGACAAGGACTGGGCCAAGCTGGGACGCTACGCCGAGTCCAACAAGGCCGTCATGGCACAACCCCAGGAACAGCGCCGCGCCGTGCTGCTGGGCAACTCCATCACCGACAACTGGGCACGCATGCGTCCGCAGTTCTTCACCGACAACGGCTACGTGGGACGCGGCATAAGCGGACAGACCTCGTACCAGTTCCTGGTGCGCTTCCGCGAGGACGTCATCAACCTGCATCCGCTGGTGGTGGTCATCAACGCCGGCACCAATGACGTGGCCGAGAACACCGGACCCTACAACGAGGACCGCACGCTGGGCAACATCATCTCCATGGCCGAGCTGGCGCGCGCCAACGGCATAAAGGTGATACTAAGCTCCGTGCTGCCCGCCGCAGGCTTCGGATGGAACAAGGCCGTGACCGACGCCCCCGCCAAGATAGCCAGCCTGAACCGCCGCATAGCCGCCTATGCCAAGGAGCAGGGACTGGGCTACGTGGACTACTTCTCCGCCCTGGTGGCCGCCGACGGCAAGTCGTTGCGCGACGACTACGGCCGCGACGGCGTGCACCCCAAGGACGCCGGATACGAGGTGATGGAGCCGCTGGTAAAGCAGGCCATAGAGGACTGCCTGAAGCGGCGCTGACGCCCGACGCATAAGCTGTCACAGACAGACAGATAGAGAGAGGAGCCGCACACCCCGACGTGCAGGGTGGCGGCTCCTCTCTTTCTGTGTCCGTTCTGTGTCTGTGTATATATAGTATATAGGTATATATAGGTATATATATAGGTATATAGTATGCGTGCGGTATGGTCCGGCGTCCTACTCCAGCCGCTCGCCCAGCAGGCGGTCGATGGCCTCCGGCGTGGCGTCCTTCAGGAGCACCGTCTTGTGGCGGTCCATCAGGTAGAGGGTGGGAATGGCTTTCAGGTCGTACAGCGCCTTCCGCGTGAGGACCATGCCCTTGTCATAGGCTCTGACCCATCGGGCGGGATACTCGTCCAAATGCTCCCTCCAGTAGTCGGTGTCCTCGTCGGGATAGAGCGACAGCACCTTCAGCCTGCCCTCCTCCTGCGCCCGGCTTATGGCGGGCAGCGTCTGGAGCGCGGCCACCGTCTCGGTGCAGGCCTGGCATCCGGGGTTGCTGATGAACAGGAGCAGATACTCCGCCTCCAGCCCGTACAGCCTGCCCTGCTCTCCCGACGGCAGGGTGTAGACAAAGTCCAGTGCCCGTGTCCCCACCCTGTTGCGCTGCGCCAGTTCCCGGCGTGCCTTGGGGCGTATCTTGTCCGTATCGTCGAGCACGGGCGAGGCCAGGAGCGCGTCGAGCGTGGCTATGTAGTACTCCTCGTTGCGCATGGGCGAGTTGGGGTCGTACAGATACTTGTCGGCCAGCCCTGCCATGTAGAGCTGGCACTTCCTGTCCGCCCCCGCACGGGCCATGACATCCTTCAGGGCCGAGTCCGCCAGCTGCGGCTCCACCAGACGGAGCACGTCAATGAAGTTGGCCCACGCCTGCTCCGTCACTTCGGGACGGTGCACATAGTTCGTGTCGGCAAAGTCCACGTTATCCCAATAATGGGCCACCAGATAGGCCGCCCTGTCCTTCGGGTCGGTAAGCACGGCCGGTATGGCCGGATAATAGAACGCGGTGATGGTGTCCGCCGTCGCGTCCACCTCCTTAGGGGCCGTCTGTCCGCTGGCCCCCGGACGGCAGGCCACACAGAGCGCGGCCGCCGATAAGAGTATAACAAAGGTTTTCATACGCATTACAGTCATCAAGTCCTAAGATGCGGGCAAAGATAGCATAAAAACCGGACGCAAGCCTTGCATATGCAGGAAAAAGCGCATACCTTTGGAGCCGTCTTAAATATTAATAATTTTAATATAACAAGGACTAACATGAGACTCTTTAGCAATAGCAATGACAGCACCCGCCCCATCCCGCAGCGGGACGCGGCAGGGCTTGCGGAAACACACATATCCCGACCAATCACTTATCTTAATATTTTAATATTATACCCTCTATGAAAAGACGATTCCTGAATGCCGCGCTTTTCATGACGGCGGCCCTGCTGTCCGCCTCCTGCGGCGATGATTCTGACAACGTCCTGCCGGTTCCTCCGGAGGACAAGACTCCCCAGTATGAAGAACCCGTGCCCGAGCGTCCCGATTACGTGAACGCCAACCTGGTGTACTACGGCACCGACGCGCAGAACGAGTCATCGGACTACTGGGTGCTGACCCTATACACCGACATGACGGTGGATGGCGGCTATCCCATAGGCCCTGGACAGATGCTGAGCCTGGCCATGAACACTCCCGTAAGCCAGGCACAGGAGCCCGAGCTGTCCCTGCTGGCCGGGCAGTACCACATGCCCGCCCACAGCGGCGACTTCTCGGCAGGCACCTACATCCAGGGCGACATCTACACCATAGACCTGCCTGACGGCACGGTGGAGATGCCCGACGGCACCTTCTTCGGCAACATTCCCGCCGGAGAGACCGACTTTGACCCCGACCTGATAAGGGAAGGCGAGTTCAGCATCACCGACAACGGCGACGGCACCTATACCGTGGACGGCATACTGGTGGGCAACTACTACACCAAGCGCTACTTCACCTACACCGGCCCTTTCGAGCCCGTGGACCGCGCGGGTGAGTCCGTGATGCCCGAGACCCCCAACTCCAACCTGACCGCCGACGTGGAGCTGTCCGGCCTGACCCAGTCGAGGCTGATAGACAAGAAGGACTACTTCTTCCTGGGCGACGAGTCCTACAGGCTCTTCCTGCTCTACCTGGCCGAACCTACCGTAGACCTCTCCGCCGAATGGCCTTCGGGCACGGGCAAGCTGCTCCGCCTGGAACTGTTCGTGCCCTGGGAAGCCGATGTGGCCGACGGCATACCTGCCGGAACCTACACCATGGCCCACCGCACGGAGACCAGCGGCATACCGCGTGAGGAAATCGTGCCCTTCCGCGTGGTGGAAGGATATCCTGACAACTTCCGCTACAACACGGGCACCTGGTATCAGGAACTGGCCGACGGCGTATGGCTGAACTACGGACGCATAACCGACGGCACCGTGACCGTGGAACGCGACGGCGACGCACATACGCTGACCATAGACCTGGCCGACTGCGGCGACCCGGCGCACAAGGTAAGCGGCACGTGGACCACCGAAGGCCCCATAAGCCGGTGACATATCCCGACAAACAGCACATTAATCCCTTTTTTTTATATATCAATAAAATAGTATAAGACCTATGAACACTACATTGAAATTCATGCGGCTTGCAATGGCCGCGCTCATGGTAGCCACTGCCGCAGCGTGCAGTGACGACGACGACAACAACGTACTTCCACCCGAAGAACCGACACCCGACCCCGTGCCCGAGACGTCAGTATATCCCACCAATCCGAACACCTTCGTAGTAGACGGTACGGAAAGCCCGGTAGGCACCGTCTTTGCCAACACCTACGAAAGCTACATACTGATGACGGCATCTCCCGCCAAGGCCGAGACCTATGACGAGATTCTGTCGGAGAAGTACATCCAGGTGATGATGCTGCCTACCATGCTTGGGCAGGACATTGACCTGAAGCAGCAGAACATCACCATCAACGTGTGGGATGGCGTGAACGAACCTACATCCATCACCAGCGACATGCTGCAGTCCGGCCAATGCCGCATAGACCAGGACACGGAGACCAACCAATGCACCCTGCTGGTCAGCATGACCATGACCGACGGCACGGAAGTGGGAGTCAACGCCTCGGCCGTCCTGACCGACCTTGTGCCGGAAGTGGACAACCTCATCACCGTGAACGGCACCACCGAACCGGTACGCGCCCAGTTCTATATGGATGACGGCACCGGACTCGTGGCCCTGTACTTCACCTCTGCCTCACTGGAGTACTTCGGCGAGATAGAAAAGGCCGAAGACTACTACTGCATCATGCTGAGTGAGGACTGCCTGACAGGCAACGCCACCGACATAGCCACGCTGGACGAAAACTTCAGCATGTTCTACGTGAACCAACGGCCCAACGAGGAAAGCATGTCCATGGCCATGGGCGGAGAGCTTGACGGAGCCACCGGTACCGTAGCCATAAGCCGCGACGCCACCGACCTGACCCTGTTCACGGCCGACATAGACGTGACCTTCGGCGACGGCACCACCGTGACCGTGCAGTTCGAGGGCAACTGCCTGTCCGTAGACTATATGCCCGAACAGCCCGAACAGCCCAACGAGTTTGTCGTAATGGGCGCTACGGAATCCATCAAGTCCATCCTGGTAGACAAGAGCGATGCGGAGATATGGCACATCTACCTCTCCGCCACCCCCGGCCTTGCCACGGTAGACGACTTCGTGGCCGACTATGCGTTCCACATCACAGCTCCTGCCGAGGCATTCAACGGCGAACCGGTAGGCTTCTCCACCTATAAAGGCACGCTGAAGTTTGAGTACGAAGGCAATACCTGGACCTATCAGGAAGACGGCAGCAGCGTAGGCACATTCACCGCATCCCTTGAGGGCGACCAGCTGACGCTGGACTTCACCACTTATGGAGACGTGGAAGGACATTACTCTGGTACAACCATCGTAGTAGAATAAGGACAGCCGTATGAAGAAGAGCATATTCCCACAAAAGGTTACAGCGTGGATATTTTTAGCCATGCTGGCACTGATACCGGCCTCCTGTTCGGACGACGACGATCCGGTACAAGCCCCCCCATCGACTGACGAACAGTCCCAGACGCTCGGCACTTACTATTTCGACGGTGAATCCATCCCCATCCTTACCGCATTCTTCACAGAGACGAATCAGGCATCAGACAATGACGGCTATTATTCCTTTGTGTTCTCTCCGCAGAGTGCAGACGGCACCATAAGCACACGCCTGCTGATAAGCATCCGCAAATACTGGGCCGACGGGGAACCACACGAGGTAGGAGGATTGGATTTGGACCACAACGATGACTATATCATAATATATGAAGACCCTGTCCGCTACTTTTCCCAGTACCGCGAGCCTCAGGGCGGAACATTCTGCATCAGCGTTCCGGACGACCGCAACGGACAGTTCAGCGTAAAGCTTGATGTCCGTCTGGCCGACGGGACCCCCTTAGCCATAGACTATACGGGTAAGTGCACTACGTACACTGAAAATTAAAGGACAATCCTGAAATCTTGGAAGGGGCACGTTTCTTGCGGACGTGCCCCTTCTGTCATATATATCCTCTCCATACCATCCATCCATATCAGGTCAGGACTAGAAGCTATGGAGCGGCCATTCTACCGCACCTGTTCCATTCCAACCATCATTCCTACATGAGAAATATGCTGACGGCAGACAGAGTAACTCCAGTCTGGTGCGGAACGTCCGCAGCAAGCTGTGAAGCCGTTTACAGGAGGCTGTAAGTCCGTCCTCAGCAGGCTGTGAATCCGTCCACAGAAAGCTGTAGTCCGTTTGCAGAAAACTTAACCATTATGCGTTTGCCAGTCCTTGAACCATCCGTCCCGTATCCGGCAAAAACAAGGATTTACGGCTTATAAAAGATCTGACGATTATCCGAAGAAGCTTAGAAGACTCATAACCGAAAACTCCGAAGGCGCTTCCCCTGTACGGTCCGACAAAATGCGATATGCATTCAAATCTATTGCGCTATCATCATTCCATTGTCTCGCCGCGATAGTCCGGCGCGGTATGGGATTGGAGCATAGTATCTATACGAAACACGGCCAATCCCCGGCATTCATTGACTGATAAGCATACCTTGATAACTTGTCCGATAAATTGAATTTAATAAAGGCCAAGGATTTGAATGGTCATGGTGTATCAAATGTATCTAATATTTAAAAATGATTTTCTGCAAAGAAGTGGTATGTCCTCATAAGAAGCAGGGTTGTCAGAATTGATAAAATGCAAGGCATTGAGGGTGAGGGCGACAGGAGTTTACTTTCGTAAACGACTTAGCCCGAATCCCGACAATAACGCAGCAGTTTGCAATTATGACACGCCGTCACCCTATAAGCATTGTTACAAGTATATAGAACTGCTGTAGTACTGTACCTCAAGGATACGGCACCTCCTATGCTCACTGAATTGCGGGGAATTCCAGACAGCTTCTTATTTCAATCATGTCTTTTCAGTAAACAGTAGAGAAGGCATTCCATTCTCCATAAAAAACATTAATCAGGGCGTAAGCAAACGATTGTACCCCATCTGTATCATTACATAAGTACTATATACACATTTATACCATAACATTTGAAAATAATTCGTCTGACAATCATACATTGAAACCAGTGAAACTACAAAAATACAACAGTCTTTTCATAAGGTAATTATAAGATTTACATATACGAAAGCAATCACGCAATTCATTTACCACCAACAACATAACTAAATATGATAAACTTTCCGTTTAACATCAGAAACTCTAAAGATATAGCACCTGTAATAATTGAGACGATAAACTATAGCAATATTTATTATTAGTTGTATATCAATATAATACAAACATTTATTAAACCTCCGTACATGACAATTTCACTTTACGCCAAGCTTAATTACATTACTTATGTAATATCTTGAATTGAACACTGATAACAAAGGTGATTTGCCCATCACATTTTTATTTATTACATTTGTAATCGCAAAACAGAATGCTTTAATCTACCTATTAATATGTCTACAATAAAAGATAGGATAAAACTGATAATGAGCCGGGAACAACTCACAGCTGGTGCATTTGCCGAAAATATCGGGGTAGCTCAAGCTACAATCTCACATATCCTGGGTGAAAGAAACAAATATCCCAGTACAGATTTTATTCTTCGTTTACATCAGAGGTATGCGGATATTAATTTGGACTGGCTACTTACGGGCAAAGGAACCATGACCTGTACGGACATAGATTCAGAGACACCAAAAACAGAAGATTATCCGCTATTTGGTAAGATGACAAATGCCCCTACTGATAGGGGCTTGCCTGATAAGGAACTTAAGCTTTCAGTGAATAACGATATGTCATGTAAAGAAAAGCCCCAGAGAAAGATTACAGAGATACGGGTATTCTTTGATGATAATACGTATGAAATATTTAAGCCTGAGAAATAAAGATGTAGCACCTGGATTTGAAGCCATTTTGCTTAATCTGTATGAGACGGGAAGATGGGGAGCACAACAGGATTGGCAGCTATTATTTTGTATGTTAATAGCTCTCTGACTGGCCACATTCCGGGAAATTTCATATTTGTTATTCTTGCTTTAAATGAATAGAGTTTAATGATGGTGTGTGGCAGAGGTATGATATTAACAAGGGTATAGTTTACAAAAAAACGGATAGACGTACCATTTTCATAGACACCTGTTCATAATGCACGTGTCTTCCTGAAAAAGGTATGGGGTGATCTTCTTTCCGTACTCCGTTTCGCATATATAATGTCATGTAAGAAGAGCTGAGTTCTGAGAATAGGGAAAGGTTGGTCATTTGCCGGTATCAGTGAATTTTGGCATGAAACCCCTTCTTATATCAACAGAAATATTATAACATAGCAATCAGCTGTTTGTGTTACAGGCAAAATGCAACAGTACCCATGTATGGAGCTACAGAGCGATGCGGGCTGGACGAACTGGCCGAACAGGTGATACAAAGAAGGCATACGCAGATTGTCCGGATGAACATTATGAAGGAAATACACAACGCCGCCGAATCCGCTCACTCGTTAAGTATGATCCCAATGCCCTGGAATGATAAACAGCGACATGAGTCACACACACGAATGCGACAATAAAGCGCAGAAAGCTATCTTGAAAGTGCACTCAACGAAGATGAAGATGTGCTCGCGGAATAAGAATATACGGGTATAAGAAAATCCCCTGCAAACTCACCTAGTCTACAGGGGATTTTCTCATATAAGAGCTTTCAGTTTCCTACTCTACGTTTTATCTATATGAAGAATCTGTAAGTGTCACATTTCTATTATCCAAAATACCGGTCAGATAGTGTTCCCTGACTTGCACGTTATCAAAGTATCCTATCTCCCCCGCACCGTAATCCATTTCTATTCTTTCTTGGGAATCATCAGTCCAGTGCCATGTAAAATAACGGGTCTCTTTATAATACGGTTGCAACTCACCGGAACGGTAATAAAGATATTCTTTGCATGAGTTGCCTGTCATGGTAAAATTCAATTGCAAGGTAACACGAACATTGTCGTCAGATTCGGTCATGTTAAATTCGTCTATCCATGTCCGGGCGCATAAACGTTGAGTCTGCATATCAATTTCGTCATCACCTCCACACGAAAAAAATGTAGTAGCGACAAGACAAAAAAGAGCAGTCCTTAACCAGTTAATTCTATTCATAATCATTATATTCTTTGGATTGTGACGTGCAAACATACACATTTTTTTAATAAAAGTCAGTATTTTGATTGATATTTTTTATAGAAAATATAGAAGAGTATGAATCCTGCAAAAGCAAAAGGCACTCCTGTTATTGCCGGATAGCGTAGCCCTTCAGCCACGGCGAGTCCTCCGGCATAAGCACCTACAGCATTACCCAAGTTGAACGCCATCTGTACACATGCTCCGCCAAGCAATTCCCCTCCAGGGGCTACCCTAATAATAAGTACTTGTTCTGGACTGGATACGGCGAACAGTCCTGCTGTACATAATGTCATCAGTATAGCCGAGCAAATCGGATGGGGCGACAGAAAGAATATGAGCAACAGAATGATGCAGATGCCTGCCTGGACAGTAGTACCCACACGCCCTGGAGTATAGCGATCAGACAGCTTTCCGCTGGCCAGATTGCCTATAACCATACCAAAGCCTGCCAGAATCATCAAAGCCGTAATGCTCCCTTCGCTGAATCCTGAAACCTGGATAAGTAAAGGATTGATGTAGCTATACCAGCAGAACACTCCGCCATTGCCTAAGGCTGTCGCGCCTAACAACAACCACGGCGCAGGTTTCTTCAGAAATCGGAACTGCCCTTTAAATCCGGTGTCTTGCAAGTTGGATACCATAGGTACCCATCTCCATATATAATATAGAACAACCACGCTCCAGCAGCTTACCAGCAAGAAAGTGACACGCCAGGACAGCATGTGGCTTAAGGATGTGCCCAAAGGGACACCGAACAGATTGGCTACAGTCATGCCGGCAATCATAATGGAAACGGCTTCCGCATTGTGTTCTTTGTCTACCAGTTTGCCTGCAACAATTGAAGCGACACCGAAATAGGCTCCATGAGGAAGTCCCGAAATGAAACGCCCGATAAGGAGCATCCAATATCCTTTTGCAGATGCCGCACACAGATTGCCAGCCAGCATCAGAACCATAAGGAACAACAGTGTATGTTTCAACGGATATTTGCGTGCCCAAATCAGAATGGGCGCACCGCAACATACGCCAAGAGCATAAGCAGATATGAAATGTCCTGCTGCCGGGATGCTTATATCCAAATCTGCAGCGACATAGGGCAAAATGCCCATCATGGTAAATTCGGCAATGCCCAATCCCAGAGTGCCGAAAGCCAACGCAATCAAGCTTTTCTTCATATATTCATTTTTTTGAGGGCGCAAAATTACCGCTTTGGGACCAATCTGCAAAACCCGCACAGAAAATATTCTGTATATATTTGTATGTCAACGACTTGGTGCGAACGGACTTACCGCTTCATGCGAATAGGTTCACAACATCCTATGAATGGGTCCGCAGCATGCTATGTATAGGTTCACAGCGTGCTGCGGATAGGTTCATATCTCTCCACATATGGAATCGCATTGAAAGTAGGGATTCCCTTCTTTACAATACCATTCCATAGGCCGGTGTGAAGAGTGGTCAAAAAGAAAGCAGTCTTCCTTTATTATTGCCAAATTAGTTGTACTTTTGCAACATGATATACCCACAGAATTTTGAACAGAAGATAGGATTTGAGCAAATACGGCAATTGCTGTGCGACAAGTGTTTAAGTGCGTTAGGAGAAGAAAGGGTTGCCGATATGGCTTTCAGTGACCGGTTCGAGTCTGTCAATGAATGGCTGGAACAGACGGCAGAATTCATGCGGATACTGCATGAGGCGGAAGACTTTCCGGCCCGGCATTTTTTCGATGTAAGGCCATCAATTAAGCGTATCAGAGTAGAAGGCATGTATCTGGATGAACAGGAATTGTTTGATTTGCTCCGTTCATTGGAGACGATACGCGATATCGTGCGTTTTCTCACACACAATGATAGTGGTGAAATTCCCTACCCTCATCTGAACAGACTGGCACAAGACATTGTTGTCTTTCCAAATATCATTTCAAAAATCAACAGCATTTTGTCCCCTTACGGGAAAATTAAAGATAATGCTTCTCCCGAATTGGCCCGCATCCGCCGTGAATTGGCTGCTACGATAGGAGGCATATCGCAAACGCTTAACAGCATATTACGCAAAGCGCAGTCCGAAGGTGTTGTGGAAAAGGATGTGACTCCGACCGTCCGCGACGGCCGCTTGGTCATTCCCGTAGCTCCTGCATTGAAACGGAAAATAAGAGGAATAGTGCATGATGAGTCTGCCAGCGGAAAAACTGTTTTCATAGAACCTGCAGAGGTGGTGGAAGCCAACAATAGGATCAGAGAACTGGAAGGCGATGAACGGAGGGAAATCATACGCATCCTTACAGATTTTTCCAACGAGATCCGACCGTCCGTAGATTTGATACTGGTATCTTATGATTTTCTGGCCGAGATAGACTTCATTCGAGCCAAAGCTTTGTTGGCAGAACAGTTGCGGGGGATAAGACCTGTCATCGGAAATTATCCGTTAATAGATTGGGCTATGGCTGTCCATCCCCTTTTACAAATATCTTTGGCAAGACATGGGAAAAAAGTTGTCCCCCTTGATATCAGGCTTGATGAGCGGCAACGCATACTTATCATATCAGGACCGAATGCAGGAGGAAAGTCTGTATGTCTGAAAACAGTGGGACTTCTGCAATACATGCTTCAGTGTGGCCTCCCGATTCCTGTTCACGAAAGCAGCCGTGCAGGCATATTTAGCGACATCTTTATTGATATAGGCGATGAACAGTCTATTGAAAACGATTTGAGCACATATTCGTCACATCTGACAAATATGAAGATTATGCTGAAACGTTGCAATGAAAACAGTCTGATTCTGATTGATGAGTTCGGAAGCGGCACCGAGCCCCAAATAGGAGGCGCCATTGCAGAAGCTGTACTCAAGCGTTTGAATGAACGCCATGCTTTGGGAGTGATTACCACGCATTACCAAAACTTGAAACTGTTTGCCGATGACCACGAAGGACTGGTTAATGGAGCTATGCTATATGACAGGCATATGATGCAGGCTTTGTTCCAATTGCAGATAGGGCAACCTGGAAGTTCTTTCGCCATAGAAATTGCCCGGAAAATAGGATTGCCGGAAGATGTCATAGCCGATGCCTCGCAAATAGTGGGAAGCGATTATATAAATGCCGACAAATATCTGCAGGATATTATCCGCGATAAACGTTATTGGGAGAACAAAAGGCAGAATATCAGGATCCGTGAAAAACAATTGGAAGATACTTATGCAGGATATCGGAAAAACATGGAGGAGTTGCAACAGTCTCGCAAAGAAATATTGCAGAAAGCCAGAGACGAGGCGGAACGGTTGCTGCAGGAAGCCAATGCGCGTATAGAGAATACCATAAGAAGTATAAAAGAGGCTCAGGCCGAAAAGGAAAAAACAAAGCAGATAAGAAAAGAGCTGTCCGATTTTCAGAATACTATTGATGAGATTACCCGACAAAATCAGGAAAATGAGATAGCCCGGAAAATGGAGAAACTGCGTGAACGGCAGTTGAGGAAGAAAAACAAAGGTAAAAACAATGTGCCTCAGTCTGGGACATCGTCTGAAGAGCAAATGACGGCGGCAGCGAAGAGAGAGAGAGAAAGACAGACCTCACTCGTACCGGGAACTCAGGTCAGGCTTAAAGGCCAAAGCGCTGTCGGCAGAATTTTGGAGGTTAACGGACAAAATGCCACAGTTGCGTTCGGAAATATGAAAACAAATGTCAAGTTAGACCGTTTGGAATTCTGCGGACTTCACGCAGCAAAAGAGCTATCGGCCAAAAGCTCATTTGTCAGTGTGCAGACCCAAGATGCCATGCACGAAAAGAAACTGAATTTCAGGCAGGACATTGATGTCCGTGGTATGCGGGGAGACGAAGCGTTGCAGGCAGTCACTTATTTCATAGACGATGCTATCCAGGTAGGCGCACAACGTGTGCGCATTCTGCATGGTACAGGAACAGGCATTCTGCGCACACTTATCAGACAGTATCTGAAGACAGTTTCGGGAGTGAAAGATTTTCACGACGAACATGTACAGTTGGGAGGAGCAGGTATTACAGTAGTCGAACTTCTTTAAATGAACGGCAAATTCATATCAATATCAAATGAGTGTACAACATATGAAATCCATAAAAGAACTTTATCGCATAGGAACAGGACCTTCCAGTAGCCATACTATGGGTCCCCGTAAGGCTGCGGAGATTTTTTTATCACGCCATCCTGAAGCTGTGGCATTCCGAGTGACCCTTTATGGCAGTCTGGCCGCTACCGGTAAAGGGCATATGACAAATGTGGCCATTACACAGGTGCTGCAACCTGTAGCTCCTGTAGAAATAATATGGAAGCCAAAAGTATTTTTGCCTTTCCATCCTAATGGAATGAATTTCGTCTCGTTAGATTCCGAACAGAAAGAAACTGATTCGTGGACCGTATTCAGTATAGGTGGTGGAGCCTTGGCTGAAGAAGGTGAAGGAGAATCATCTGTTAATACTCCGGATGTGTATGAGATGAATCTTATGACCGAAATCTTACATTGGTGTGAAAAGACAGGAAAAAGCTATTGGGAATATGTGGAGGAACGTGAGGAAAGTGACATTTGGGATTATCTGGCGGAAGTATGGAAAACCATGAAAGAAGCCATACACCGTGGCTTGGACAATGAAGGTGTGCTGCCTGGTCCCTTGAACTTGCAACGGAAAGCGGCAGCCTACTTCATTAAAGCCAGCGGTTACAAGGCATCGCTTCAGTCACGCGGTCTCGTCTTTGCTTATGCGTTGGCTGTAAGCGAAGAAAATGCTTCGGGAGGAATGATCGTGACGGCTCCCACATGTGGTTCGTGTGGAGTGGTTCCCGCAGTCCTTTATCACCTGGAGCAAAGCAGAAATTTCAGTGACATAAGGATATTGCGCGCTTTGGCTACCGCCGGCCTTATTGGAAATATTGTGAAAAGAAACGCGTCCATATCAGGAGCGGAGGCTGGTTGCCAGGCCGAGGTAGGCACAGCTTGTTCTATGGCTTCTGCCGCAGCCAACCAGCTGTTTGGAGGCAGTCCGGCTCAAATAGAGTATGCGGCAGAAATGGGATTAGAACATCATCTTGGTATGACATGCGACCCTGTATGCGGACTGGTTCAGATTCCGTGCATAGAAAGGAATGCCTATGCAGCCGCACGTGCGTTGGATGCAAATTTGTATTCCTCATTTACAGATGGCATGCATAGGGTTTCATTTGACAAAGTCGTTGAGGTTATGAAAGAGACCGGCAATGATTTACCTTCTCTTTATAAAGAGACAAGTGAAGGCGGATTGGCTAAAGATTATGAACAGATGGAAAAATAAAACTCATGAAATATCCTCACGTAGATTTGCCTGTAGATATCATAGCATGGGATGATGTGGATAAAGAGATCCTTAATATTTATAAACAGTCATGTCGTTTGAAAGCATGCATCTTCGCGCTTTGCATGGAAGGAAATTTTACCGTATCCATAAATCTGTTGGATATAAAGATCAAGCCCAATGATTTTGTTACGCTATTACCGGGCACTATCATTCAGTTTCACGACCTTCAGGAGAAAGTACGTTTATGCTTCATGGGCTTTTCAGAACATTGCGTCAATGGCATCAACCTCTTTCAGGCAACGATAAATTCTTTTTCCAATATAGTGGAATCCCCGGTCATTAATCTTGAACCACGGATTGCGTCATATTATAATGATTACATTTCTCTGATAGCCAAAATTACTACAAGTTCGCATACTTTGACGACAAGTTGGGCACAGAAGGTTTTGGATCTGATGCTTTATGGAGTCAATAAGTTATATTCCAAACAACACCCTTCGTTAAAAAATCCCCCAACAAGAAGTGAAAGTATATGCAGAAAACTTATACAATTGGTCATTGAAAATTATACTACGGAACGGAGCGTACAATTTTATGCAGACAAGCTGAATGTATCCCTCCAGCACCTAAGCACAACAGTCAAACAGACTACAGGACGTAACGTGTTGGATATTATAGCTTATGTAGTGATAACAGATGCAAAATCCAAATTAAAGTCAACAGATATGACCGTACAAGAGATTGCATATTCACTGAATTTCCCGAGTCCGTCTTTTTTTGGGAAATATTTTAAGCGCTATGTCGGCATGAGTCCATTGGAATATAAGATCAGTTAATGGGACGGAACCTTATACCTGCAAAAAGAGAATAGACACACAAGGAATAACATTTATTATATGCAAAAAGCCATAGTATAAAAGAATATGGTTATATTTGCCGTTACAGAATAAGTGACTTTATTGTGTTATAAAAGCATATTACGGTTATGAGAAGACAAATAGTTAACGCATTTTTGTTTCTGATTGCAATTGGCAATGTATTATCATCTTGCAATACCAAAATGAACAAGGTTAACGGTGATATTGAATTTGACAGCTTGCATATAAATCGGACCGCCCATTTGTTTGCAGACTCTGCCAAACCCGCATGTAATCTGTCGGTGCGGCTTGCTTATATTTCGCATGCCGATAGACAAGGTATGGCTGACAGCATAAATGCTCTTGTCTTATCCATGTGCTTTGATACCACTTATGCTTGCCTTCCTCCTCAAGATGCCGCATCTGAATATGCTCAAAACTATGTAGACAATTATAGAAAAGATTTGGAACCTGTTTACGCTGAAGATATAAAGGATACAGACGGTGATGGAAATGTGGGAGCATGGTATTCATATTACAAGAATATAGAATGTGGAGTAGAACGCTATGTTAATCAATTGTTGACATTCCGCATGCATTACGAAGAATATACAGGAGGCGCACATGGTATATATGCTACGACTTTCCTCAACATTAATTTGGCTAATCTTTCTCCCATACATCTTAATGATTTGTTCAAGGCCGATTGTGCCAATGAGTTGACAGAACTTCTATGGAAACAACTTGCTCTTGATAACAACGTGCCAGGACGGAAAGAACTTGAAGAAATAGGTTTTGGTTCTGTGGGCGATTTGGTTCCTACGGATAATTTTTGTATAGGTCAAGATGGGATAACGTTTTACTATAATGTTTATGAGATTGCCCCCTATGTCATGGGACCGAGTGCCATCACTTTGCCTTATGAAAGTATATCCCATTTACTTAAAGAGTCAGACTTACTTCAAAACCTTAAATGATGGATAATATCAACATTATAACTAAATATTTTGAAAACCTTAGTGAACTGCAGTTGCAACAGTTTGCAATGATGTCATCGCTTTATAATGAATGGAATTCCAAAATCAATGTTATCTCTCGTAAAGACATAGATTTCTTATATGAACACCATGTCCTGCATTCGCTCGGCATAGCCAAGGTTATTCGGTTCAATGCTGGAACAAGAATTATGGATTTGGGCACAGGAGGAGGATTCCCTGGCATCCCATTGGCTGTATTGTTTCCTGATGTGCAGTTTCATCTGATTGACAGTATAGGCAAGAAAGTTCATGTCGCTACGGAAATAGCACATGCCATTGGATTGAAAAATGTTTCATTCGCACATGAACGAGCTCAGGACGAACACCAAAAATTTGATTTTGTGGTGAGCCGGGCTGTAATGCCATTGAGCGAGTTATTGAAAATCGTCCGCAAGAATATTTCACCCACTCAGCATAATGCTTTACCCAATGGTCTCATTTGCCTGAAAGGAGGCGAGCTTGGTAAGGAGATAAGTGCATTCGGGAAAATATCAACTGTCTGGAATCTTAACGAGTTCTTTCAGGAAGAATATTTTCAGACAAAAAAAATAGTGTATACTATAATTCATTGATAAATAAATCTCATGAAAATAAAAAGATTTGAGTTTAATGCATTCTCAGAAAACTGTTATGTCGTATGGGATGAAACAGGAGATGCCGTTATCATAGACCCTGGATGTTATTATGAGGAAGAGCGTCTGGCTTTGACTGGCTTTATTACAGACTTGGGGCTTCGCGTCTGCCATCTTCTTAACACACATCTCCATCTTGACCACAGTTTTGGTAATGCTTTCGTTGCCAAGACCTATAATATAGTGTTAGAAGCGAACCAAGCAGATGAATATTGGATAGAAAATGCACCGAAACAAAGCCGTATGTTCGGATTCCAATGGAACGGACAGGCACAACCGATCGGTAAACTTCTGCATGATGGCGATGTGGTCAAATTCGGGAATATGCAATTTGAAGTGATTCATGTTCCTGGACATTCACCAGGAAGTATCGTCTTTTATTGTGCGGCAGACCATTGCATGTTTTCTGGAGATGTACTATTTCAAGGAAGCATAGGACGTGCAGATCTGACCGGAGGCAATTTTGATGACTTAATTGATAAAATATGTAGTCGTCTTTTTGTCCTTCCAAATGACACCATAGTTTATCCGGGACATGGTGCTCCTACGACAATAGGAATAGAGAAAGCGGAAAATCCGTTTTTCCGTTAAAGCAAATAACTAAGAATTTGTTCAGAAATGAGTGGCAAAAACTGAACAAATCTTTGGTTCTTGATTTTATTTCATAGTATTAGAGTCCATACAAAAGAAGGAACAGGGATCATGATTATCAGTACCCCTAAAACCTTATTCAATATAATAATATCTATAAAAAACTTTATGATTACCGATTTGTTATCCTACCGTCATATTGGAATAAACAGAGAAGAAGAAAGATTGATGCTTCAAAAAATAGGTGTTGCCAATATAGATGAATTAATCAATAAGATAATACCTGAAAACATCCGTCTTAAACGACCCTTGGACTTGCCACAAGCAATGACAGAGTATGAGTATGCCCGGCATATAGCCCAACTGGCTGCAAAAAACAAACAGTATGCCACCTATATAGGCCATGGCTGGTACGGAACAATTACCCCTGCTGTAATCCAGCGGAATATTTTTGAAAATCCGGTATGGTATACCTCTTATACACCTTATCAGGCTGAAGTTTCTCAAGGACGTCTGGAAGCTTTGATGAATTTTCAAACTGCCATATGTGATCTTACCGGTATGCCTTTGGCCAACTGTTCGCTTTTGGATGAAGCTACTGCAGCTGCGGAAGCTGTAACGATGATGCATTCGTTACGCACCCGGAACAAGCAAAAATCCAATGCTAATGTCATATTGGTTGATGAAGGATTGTTCAGTCAGACTCAGGCTGTTGTAAAGACAAGAGCCATACCACAAGGACTCACGCTACGTGTATGCCATTGTCTTGACAAAGAGATTACTCCTGATGTCTTTGCCTGTATTCTGCAATATCCTAATGCTAATGGGCAGATAGAAGATTACCGGGATTTTGTGGAAAAGGCACATGCAGCTGAATGTAAAGTGGCTGTAGCTGCTGATATTTTGAGTCTTGTCTTACTAACTCCTCCAGGGGAATGGGGCGCTGATATAGTTTTTGGCTCAACCCAACGCTTAGGTACGCCTATGTTTTATGGCGGACCTTCTGCCGCATATTTTGCCACACGTGACGAATATAAGCGCCAGTTACCCGGACGTATTATCGGACTTTCTAAGGATAAATACGGTAAATTGTGTTATCGTATGGCTTTGCAAACCAGAGAACAACACATTAAACGTGAGAAGGCTACCTCCAACATATGCACTTCACAGGCTTTACTTGCCGTTATGGCTGGTTTCTATACTCTATGGCATGGTCCTAAAGGCTTGTATGACATTGCCTCACGCATTCATAGTATTGCTGTGTTTGTGAGCAATACGTTATCTTCTTTTGGATACAGTCTTTTAAACAACCAATATTTTGATACTTTACATATCGCGTTACCAGAAGGCATCCGTACGGAACAGATTCAACATTTGGCTTTGAGTAAAAGAATCAATTTATATTATGCTCAAGACGGTACATTGACGCTCAGTATTGATGAGACAACAGACTTGGATGCAGTCAATATATTACTTTCATTTTTTGCCGAGGCTGTGGATGCAAAATATTCGCCTGTTGTCAATATTCCGAAAAATTCCATTATTTCACGCGATTTTTCAAGGACATCGGTTTTCCTAACACATGAAATATTCCAGCTATATCATACGGAAACGGAAATGATGCGCTACATCAAACGTCTGGATCGGAAAGACATATCATTAGCACACTCCATGATATCATTAGGTTCATGTACAATGAAACTTAATGCCGCAGCCGAAATGTTACCGCTCAGCCGTCCTGAATTCATGAACATACATCCGCTGGTTCCATCAGATCAAGCAGAGGGGTATCGGGAACTTATTCGCAACCTATGTTCTTATCTGAAAGAAATTACAGGATTTGCGGGAGTTACCCTTCAGCCGAATTCTGGTGCTGCAGGTGAATATACAGGATTGCGCATCATACGTTCCTATTTGGAAAGCATAGGACAAGGTCATCGCAACAAAGTTTTGATTCCAGCCTCTGCCCATGGAACCAATCCGGCAAGTGCTGTACAAGCTGGTTTTACAACTGTAACATGCGCTTGCAATGCGCATGGCGACGTGGATATGGACGATTTACGGTGTAAAATCAATGAAAATGGAAATGAACTTGCTGCTTTGATGATTACATATCCGTCAACTCATGGCATATTTGAAGATGAAATCAAAGAAATATGCAGTATGGTCCATGCATGTGGTGCTCAAGTATATATGGACGGTGCAAACATGAATGCCCAGATTGGGTTGACTAACCCCGGAACGATTGGAGCTGATGTCTGTCACCTCAATCTGCATAAAACTTTTGCTTCTCCTCACGGTGGAGGAGGTCCGGGGGTGGGTCCTGTATGTGTGGCACACCATCTTTTGCCTTTTTTGCCAGGACATGAAGTATTCGGTAATGCAGCGAATGAAGTCTCTGCCGCACCTTATGGAAGTGCAGGCATTTTATCCATTGCATATGGTTACATTAGAATGATGGGAGCAGAAGGACTGACACGTGCTACTAAAATAGCCATTTTGAATGCCAACTATCTGTCTGCTTGTCTGAAAGATACATATGGTGTCGTATATACGGGTAAAAACGGGTATGTCGGTCACGAGATGATACTGGAATGCCGTAATATTCATAAAGAGACAGGCATTACAGAAAATGACATAGCCAAACGCATGATGGATTATGGGTATCACGCCCCTACTCTTTCGTTCCCGGTTCATGGCACATTGATGGTTGAACCAACAGAAAGTGAAAGTTTAAGCGAGCTTGACAACTTTGTTGAGGTAATGAAGAATATCTGGAAAGAGATAAATGAGATAAAAGACGGAACCTATGGTTCTGAAGACAATGTACTGGTTAATGCTCCTCATCCCGAATATGAAATCATTTCAGATCAATGGACGCATTCTTATGGCCGTGAGAAAGCGGCATATCCTATAGAAAGCGTACGTGAAAACAAATTCTGGATAAACGTAGCGAGAATTGACAATACATTAGGTGACAGGAAACTGCTTCCTACACGATACGGGAAGTTCGAATAAATCATTTATTCGCATCAAGTATCATGCACAAGCCGTATAAGGCAGAACTGACGTAGCGGCTTGTGCATGTTTTTTTGTGAAAATAGAAATATTTATGTGCAAAAGCCTCATTCCTTGTTGCTCGTTACTCGAAAACCAATCCGACAGGAAGCATAAATAAATGAGGAGATAAACTGGTTTCCAAATTTTAATCCGAAACAAAAGTGTACAATGTAAGTCAGATGAAACGCATGAAAAGAATTGTAATAGGACTATTCTGTTTATTGCCTTTCCATACTTTATGCGCCCAAATAGGCCGGGAGGTTTTCACAACTTCCGCTGTTCTGGAAAATGACAGCAAAGGCAAACTCTTGTTGGATGTGGACAATTTGAACTTCTTTCAAAACAATGAATTCAAAACCGTAACAGACGGGTATTCATTGCCCGGACTATGGATTCAGCCCAAACTGACGTTTTATCCGCTAGCTAACCTCAAATTGGAAGCAGGAATGCACATGCTTTATTATAGTGGAGCCTGGCACTATCCGATAGGAAAATATATAAATCTGCCGGAAAAGGATAAGGACAGCGGCAACAAGAATATACACATGCGTCCTTTTTTTCGTGCACACTTGGCAAGTAACGACAGAATGTTCCATCTCGTTTTAGGAAATCTTTATGGAGGGTCGGCCCATAACCTTATGGAGGCATTGTATAATCCGGAGTTGAACCTTACAGCCGATCCGGAGAGTGGGTTGCAAATGCTTTTAAAGTCAGACTATTGTGATGCAGATGTGTGGCTTGACTGGCAAAACTTCATCTTCAGGAATGACAATCACCGCGAACAGTTCATTCTAGGCTTATCCTCTATGCTTAAGTTTAATGCTCCGCAGAAAACATTGCACTGGTATATGCCGATACAAATTGTAGCCCAACATATAGGAGGAGAAATACAAGCTGAACCTTATCATGGCATATCAAGTCTGGCCAATGTCGGAATCGGCATAGGAGTAAAATGGAACACTCCATTCAGTATATTGAAAAATGTGCAGGCTGAAAGCGATTTTGTAGGATATAAACAGTTGGCAGGAACTCTTCTTCCTATTGACAATGGATATGGATGGCATAATGCCATTTCGGCCCGTTTTGCTGATTTTTATGTTAAGTTAGGACATATGAACTCACGGAAATTCGTTTCAATTATGGGCTCCCCGTTTTTTGGCTCATTGTCTGACTTTACCGAACCGACCATTTTCAGCCATTCGCAGATGTTATATGGTAAAGTGGAATATAACAAACGATTAAAACAAGTCGGTTCCTTAGGTATAAGCCTGACCCTTTATCAATATTTTCCCGGAGAGGGTACAGGCTCTGATGGGAGCAAAACTGAAGTCCGGCCTTCAGCCAGCATTCAGGCCGGCATTTACTTACGCATCACCCCTTCTCTATTCTTACACAAATTCTGATTATCCCCAATCGGTCATTAAACTTCGGGGCAAAAAGCTCGCTCATATCCGACGGATTGCTTTCCGTTTTGTCAAAGGCGTCGTGGCTGCGTCAAGGCAGAGCGGAAAGTAGCCCAAGAAACCTACCCCGAAAAACATGAACTATTCCGGATCGGTCCGAAAATCCGGTTACATTGGTATGTATCATCATTAGGGAGAAACATGATAGTAATCGTACAAGGACGTCATTTATATGTGCATCGGGAGTATAAGTCTCGTACATCATTTTCCGTAACCGTTTTTCAGACAGACTCACAATACTTGTGCGGTCCAATGTAATGACCGGTTTAAGATTATCTGTCTGCCAAGATTTTAAGAGGCTGCCAGATGAGACATTTGAACAACGTAAAAAGCGTGAGACTTTTTTCTAGTTAGGAAAAAGTCTCACGCTTTTTTAGAGTATACCTCCGTCCTGAAGAAAATCAGACAAGACTCTTAAAAGCTATCGGTCATTTTCGGATAAGATATTTGATGAAAAGGTAGCCCCCCATAACCTGTAGGAGCATGCCGGGAATGCCAATGCGGAAGTCTTGCATGGCGGCTGAGAAGCTTCCGGTAAATCCCCATTCTCCTAAAGAACCGATAATCTGATAAGCCAGAACCACAGCCGTAAGTAATGCGATTGACACTTTTCTATAATGGCACGCAGTCCAACCGGCAAATCCGGCCAAAAGTACAGATTTCAACAATATGGCCGGCAATGCCGTAGGAGCAGGCATGCCAAACAGCCAAGAATTCAGCAAAGGAGAGGCTATGGCTGTAAGCAGCCCTACTTTCCATCCATACTTATAAGCTCCAATCAGAGTGAAAAAATAAATGGGCAACCACGTCACTCCGCCTTGCGGGACAAGGTGGAAAAGCTGTGGCAAGGCAATATTACCGAGAGCAAACAGTAATGCAAAAAGATAAGTTTTTGCATTGTCATAAGAAAGTGCATAAAGTTTTACTGATGTTGTTTCCATATCAATATGTTATTTGGATTTTGTTGATGTTGCAAAGATACGCCATTTTGCTTTACGAATGATGTCATAAATACGGTTTTCTATACCAGAATTACAGTTTTTAAAGCATTTTCATACAAAGAGCCACAGTGTGGAGTCATTCCACCAACTCCGCGTCTTCGGCGTTGTCTGACAACCGATGTGCCGGAGAAGATTTCAAGGAATGTCCCTTCCTGGCAAAGCAGAACCAGTTCAATAACTCAGATACCGCATAAACCATACAGCTTATACCTATAAATATGAAGATAGTAGAACGCGTTTCTGTAGGGTTGAACAACGCTACCAGGCCGGCAAGCAGTATCAGTATGGGGACAACATAAAAGCCCCACGCCACAGATATCCGACGTCTTGATGCGATCAGCAATGCCACTTGCTGTATACCTCCGACAGCTAAGATGAATCCTAATATATAAATAAGGAAATCAGCAAAAAAACCAGGCATGATAATGAGCCACAGGCCAAACAGAAAACTGCCAATTCCTAAAATGGGAAAATGTGACATTGTGCGCTCGGATGAAGCCATGAATATAATGAGACTGAAGCCAGAAGGTATCAGAAAGATGATTCCAAGAGTCACAACAAGATAATTGCCTGCCTCCTCCGGATACAGAAACAACACCAATCCCACGAGAAACGCACAGACAGTACGCAAAAGAGAATAACTTGTTTTCTTCATAATCTATACAATGTTTGTGCGAATATACGGCTTTTTCCTTTTATATCGGTCATAAGGCGGAGTAAAAAACAGACAATATCATAAACCCGTTTCTTCCCAGTTTGCGGCAGGCATAAAAGCGGCATGGTGCGAACCTACACACAGCTTCCTGTGAACCTGTCCGCAGCACGGTGCGGAGCCGTCCGCAGGAAGCTGTGAATAGGTCCGCAGCAAACAGCTGTAACAAGATACGGACAACTTCTTTCATTTTTCCGTTTTTTAGTTCGGAAATATCAATTATAAGATATATTATCTGACCATCTGTTTGCTTTTGGTTAATAAAAAACAAGTAAATGTGTCCAATATGGCATTTGTCTGAGAGAATACGTATATTTGCACCCAAATAAATAAAAATCTGCGGTAAACTATGTGTGGCATTATAGGCTATATCGGCCATAAGAATGCTTATCCTGTACTGGTCAATGGGCTTAAACGTCTGGCATACAGAGGCTATGACAGTGCAGGAATGGCTCTGATAAATGATGAAGGACTGCTCAATGTATATAAGGTAAAAGGTAAGGTGTCGGATTTGGAATCATTTGTCTCCGATAAAGATCTTTCCGGAAATATAGGCATAGCACACACAAGATGGGCCACTCATGGCGAACCTTCTTCCGTCAATGCCCATCCGCACTGCTCCTCAACAGGCAAGATTGCCCTCGTCCATAATGGCATAATAGAGAATTACGCTTCCCTTAAACAGAATCTTCAGACAAAAGGCTATCAGTTTAAAAGCAGTACCGACACAGAAGTATTGGTGCAGCTCATTGAATATATCCAGAAATTAAATGATATTGACCTATTGGCTGCCGTACAGCTCGCCTTACAAGATGTCATAGGCGCTTATGCCATAGCCGTAGTCAACACAGACAATCCGGATGAGATTATCGCGGCACGGAAAAGCAGCCCGCTAGTCATAGGTATAGGGAAAGATGAGTATTTCCTGGCTTCCGACGCCACTCCCATCGTAGAATATACAGACAAGGTGGTCTATCTGGAGGATGAGGAGATTGCCGTCATACGGAAAGACCAAAAGCTGAAGGTAGTCAACCTGCATAACGTGGAATGTCCGCACCAAGTGAAGACTGTGGCTCTGAACATAGGCCAGCTGGAGAAAGGCGGATATCAACATTTCATGCTGAAGGAGATTTTCGAGCAGCCCGACTGCATATGTGACTGTATGCGGGGACGCATCAATCCAGACGGCAGCAACGTTACTTTGTCGGCCGTAATGGACAATAGAGAAAGACTCCTGTCTGCCAAACGTTTCATCATTGTGGCATGCGGCACGTCGTGGCATGCGGGACTTATAGGCAAGTATCTGCTGGAAAACTTCTGCCGGATTCCTGTAGAAGTGGAATATGCCAGTGAGTTCCGCTATCGGACACCCGTCATCGGCCGGGACGATGTAGTCATCGCCATATCGCAAAGCGGTGAGACTGCCGATACTCTGGCGGCAGTAGACCTGGCCAAGAAACATGGAGCATTCATCTATGGCATATGCAATGTCATCGGTTCCAGTATCCCACGAACCACGCATACGGGGTCGTACATCCATGTGGGACCGGAAATAGGTGTGGCCTCCACCAAGGCCTTCACCGGCCAGGTCACCGTGCTCACCATGCTGGCGTTGACACTGGCACGCGAAAAGGGGACAATCAGTGAGGATATCTTCAAGGAAACTGTCCGCGAGCTGGCAGGCATTCCAGTGAAAATGAAAGAAGTGCTGAAACAGAATGACAAAATAGCCGAGCTATCAAAGATATTCACTTATGCGCACAATTTCATATACATGGGGCGCGGATACAGCTATCCCGTGGCACTGGAGGGTGCACTCAAGCTGAAGGAAATCTCCTATATACATGCCGAGGGCTATCCGGCTGCAGAAATGAAACACGGCCCCATAGCCCTGATTGATACGGAAATGCCTGTGGTGGTCATAGCCACACACAACGGACTGTACGAAAAGGTACTGAACAACATACAGGAGATAAAGGCGCGCAAGGGACGCGTCATTGCGCTGGTCAGCAAGGGGGATACCGTGATAAGCCGCATGGTGGACACCTGTATAGAACTGCCTGAGACTCCGGAATGTCTGGAACCGCTCATCGCCACCCTGCCGCTGCAGCTGCTGGCCTATCACATAGCCGTATGCAAGGGTATGGATGTGGACCAGCCTCGCAATCTGGCCAAATCGGTCACTGTGGAATAGAAAAAAAACAGAAACCAATGCTTTTTATACATATCTTATAATATAAAAGATGGAAGTACTCAAACACGAATGCGGAGTTGCCATGATACGCCTGCTCAAACCGTTAGAATATTACGAGCAGAAGTACGGGACATGGATGTATGGACTGAACAAACTGTATCTTCTCATGGAAAAACAACACAACCGGGGACAGGAAGGCGCCGGACTGGCTTGTGTGAAACTGGAAGCCCATCCGGGAGAGGAATACATGTTCCGCGAACGGGCGCTGGGTTCAGGTGCCATAACCGAGATATTCGACACGGTACACGGCAACTTCCGTGACCTCACGCCGGAACAGCTGCACGATGCGGAATACGCCAAGAAATACCTGCCTTTTGCCGGAGAGGTCTACATGGGGCATCTGCGCTACAGCACTACCGGAAAGTCGGGACTGTCATACGTACACCCTTTCCTCAGAAGAAACAACTGGCGGGTCAAGAATCTGGCGCTATGCGGCAACTTCAACCTGACAAACGTGGACGAGATATTTGCACGCATTACCGCCATAGGCCAACATCCGCGCAAGTATGCCGACACCTACATCATGCTTGAACAGGTGGGACACCGTCTTGACCGGGAAGTGGAACGCCTGTTCAACCTGGCGGAGGCCGAAGGACTCACCGGCATGGGCATCACCCGCTACATAGATGACCACATCGAGCTGGCCAACGTTCTCCGCACCTCCAGCAAGGAATGGGACGGAGGATACGTCATCTGCGGACTGACCGGAAGCGGCGAGTCTTTTGCCATACGCGACCCTTGGGGTATACGAACGGCCTTCTGGTATCAGGATGACGAAGTGGCCGTGCTGGCCAGCGAGCGTCCCGTGATACAGACCGTGTTCAACGTCCCCATGGAATCCATCAAGGAAATGCAGCCCGGACAAACCGTCATCTTCACCAAGGCGGGCAAGATGCGCACCATCCAAATCAACAAACCCCGCGAGTTCAAGCCCTGCTCCTTCGAGCGCATTTATTTTAGCCGGGGAAGTGACGCAGACATCTACAAAGAAAGGAAGCAACTCGGCAAAGAATTGGTGCCCACTATCCTTCGCGCTATAGATAATGATATAGACCATACCGTTTTCTCCTTCATCCCAAACACGGCTGAGGTGGCCTATTGCGGCATGATGGAGGGGCTGAATGAATACCTCAACCAAGAGAAGATTTACCAGATTGACGCGTTGGAACATACCCCTTCGCGCAATGACCTGGAACACATCATGTCCCGGCGTATCCGGGGCGAGAAGGTGGCCATCAAGGACATCAAACTGCGCACCTTCATCGCCGAAGGCAACACGCGCAACGATTTGGCCGCCCACGTCTACGACATCACCTACGGAAGTCTGGTGCCCGGTGAGGACAACCTGGTCATTATTGACGACTCCATCGTGCGAGGTACCACGCTGAAGCAAAGCATCATCGGCATCCTTGACCGATTGGGGCCGAAGAAGATAGTCATCGTATCCAGTTCGCCCCAAGTGCGCTACCCCGACTATTACGGCATTGACATGTCCCGCATGAGCGAGTTCATCGCCTTCCGTGCCGCTATCGAACTCTTGAAGGAGCGCGAGATGCGCGATGTCATCGCCTCCGCCTACCGCAAGAGCAAGGAGCAGGTTGACCTGCCCAAGGAACAGATGGTGAACTACGTGAAGGATATCTACGCTCCCTTCACCGACGAGGAAATCTCTGCCAAGATGGCCGAACTCCTCACGCCCGAAGGTACGAAAGCCAAGATACAGATAGTCTACCAGCCGCTCGAAGGATTGCACCAGGCCTGCCCCAACCATCCGGGCGACTGGTACTTCAGCGGCAACTATCCCACTCCGGGCGGCGTGAAGATGCTAAACAAGGCGTTCATTGACTATATCGAACAGGTATATCAATTCTAAATTTATATAAAGCCCCTCGAATTCGAGGGGCTAATCGAAGTGATATGGATAACGAGAAAAAGAAGAAATCTGCCTTCGTCAACGAATGGTTGGGCATGGGCATCGCCCTCGGCGTGATGTTCGGCATCATCTTCAAGAACATCGGCCTTGGGCTGCTCATCGGTCTGTGCTTGGGGATTGGCCTAAGCGGATGGAAGAAAAGAAAAAACAAGAAAAATAACAATCCTAACGATACAACAGATAAAAAATGAGAAACGTAACCCTTATCCTTGACGACGGCACCCGCTTCCGGGGGCAGTCGTTCGGTTATGAGAAGCCCGTGGCGGGCGAGGTGGTCTTCAACACGGCCATGACGGGATACCCCGAGAGCCTGACCGACCCCAGCTATGCCGGGCAGTTGATGACATTGACTTATCCCCTGGTGGGCAACTATGGCGTGCCGCCCTTCACCGTGGCGGAAAACGGTCTGCCCGACTACATGGAGAGCGAAAAGATACACGCCGAAGCCATCATCGTCTCCGACTACAGCGAGAACTTCAGCCACTGGAACGCCGCCGAAAGCTTGGGCGACTGGCTGAAGCGCGAACACATCCCCGGCATCACGGGCATAGACACCCGCGCCCTGACCAAGGCCCTGCGCGAGCATGGCGTGATGATGGGACGCATCGTCTTCGACGATGAAGAATTAAGAATGAAGAATGAAGAATTTCCTTCGTATGGGGAGATAAATTATGTGGATCGCGTGTCGTGCAAGGACATCATTGTCTATGCAAACGACAAGAGCAAGACGTTCCCCGTCATCACCCCGAAGAATGAACTGAACAAGCAACTTGATTCTTCATTCCTCATTCCTCATTCTTCATTAAAGAAGGTAGTCCTCGTGGATTGCGGCGTCAAGGCCAACATCCTCAGATGCCTGGTGAAAAGGGGTGTGGAAGTCATCCGCGTGCCTTGGGACTACGACTTCAACGGGCTGGACTTCGACGGCCTGTTCATCTCCAACGGTCCGGGAGACCCCGACACGTGCGACGTCGCCGTGCAGAACATCCGCAAGGCGATGCAGAACGAGCGGCTCCCCATCTTCGGCATCTGCATGGGCAACCAGCTCCTCAGCAAGGCCGGAGGCGCGAAAATATACAAGCTGAAGTACGGACACCGCAGCCACAACCAGCCCGTGCGCATGGTGGGGACGGAACGCTGCTTCATCACCAGCCAGAACCACGGCTATGCGGTAGACAACAATACGCTGGGCGCGGACTGGGAACCGCTGTTTGTGAACATGAACGACGGCTCGAACGAAGGCATCCGACACCGAACGAATCCCTGGTTCTCCGCCCAGTTCCATCCCGAAGCAGCCAGCGGGCCGACGGACACGGAGTTCCTCTTCGACGAGTTCGTGAAGCTGCTGTAGTCAAATTATATTACCGTGTAGATAACCATTCTTAACGCATTGATTATCAGCACCCGTATAGGGAGGACACATCAATTTCAGGTTGATGGCATATCACGTCCGACCCGAGGCGGGAAGGAACGCCGGATGTAAATAATTAACACCACTACCAACCACTAATCGAAACGAATATGAAACCAACTGACATAAAGAAAGTGCTCCTGCTCGGCTCGGGCGCACTGAAGATTGGCGAGGCGGGCGAGTTCGACTACTCCGGCTCGCAGGCGCTGAAGGCCCTGAAGGAAGAGG
>CASFQC010000018.1 GCA_949296415.1 uncultured Bacteroides sp.
CGGCTGACAATATTTCATTATATGTCATGATAACCTCCTTTTAAAAAGATATATGCAATTAATATGCCATTTTACAACGCCTTGTTAAACTAGAGCCAACAATGATAATAAAGTACTTAATTTCGTTCACATTGGTCTATTACAAATTTTGTTTAGGTTGTGTGTGTGATTTCCCAATAAATAAAAACAAATAAAATAAAATGGAACAAATGAAGCGTTTTATTGATTGCAGCGTAGGAACTTATGCTTGCAATCTGCGTTGCCATTATTGTTATGTAGCACAGAATTATTTATTCACACAAAAGGTTCCTGAATTTAAATATTCAGCAGAACATGTAGGACGTTCGCTATCTAAAGAACGTTTGGGAGGAACCTGCATGTTTAATATATGTGCTAGTGGAGAAACATTAATTCCACATGAAATTGTTGATTATGCCAAAGCTATTTTGGCGCAAGGGCATTATGTCATGATTGTGACAAACGGCATGTTGAGAAAACGTTTTGAGGAGTTTGCTGAATTTCCAGAGGATTATCGTAAGCGTTTGTTCTTTAAGATGTCATTTCATTATCTGGAATTGAAGCGTCTGAATAAATTCGAACTGTTTTTCTCGAACGTGAAGTTGATAAAAAAGATGAAAGCATCTTTTACAATAGAGGTGACACCTTCAGACGAACTGATTCCTTACATAGAAGAGATGAAAGAAATGTCATTGAGGGAATTAGGAGCCTTGCCACATATCACAGTAGCTCGTGATGAAAGTAAATCGGATTATCCTTTACTTACTAAGTTGTCAAAAGAAGATTATATCAAGACTTGGGGACAGTTTGATTCGATGATGTTTGATTTTAAAATCAGTGTATTTGGGGAAAAGCGAAAGGAATATTGCTATGCTGGTAATTGGACTTGGACACTTAATTTGCTGACAGGGACAATGAAGCAATGTTATATGACAAACTATTTTGCTAATATTTATACCAACCCTAACAAACCATTACATTTCGTAAATATAGGTCATGGGTGCAAAGCTCCTCATTGCCATAATGCTCATGCTTTTTTATGTTTCGGTGCGATACCTGAACTACAAACTCCACTTTATGCTGAATTGAGAAATAGAGTTTGTACAGATGGAACAGAATGGTTACAGCCTGAGATGAAAGCTTTTATGTCGTGTAAGTTGGAAAATGCAAACGAACAAGCACAGCCTAAGAAAGATGTGCTTATCAATTGGATTTATAACATAATCTATAGAACCGCATGGGTCGCCAGAACTCTGCTTAAAAAAGTAGATAAGCATTATAAATCGAATGAAATACACAAATAACTTGAAAAAGGATGAAGCAGCGAGCATGTAATATAGATTCATTGAAGATTCTATGTGCATTTCTAGTGATTTTTATTCATGTTTATACGCCTTATCGTGAGTATATTGTTCCTGTAGCACGGTGTGCTGTCCCATGTTTTTTCATCATTTCAGGCTATTTCATTTTTTCAGAAGATCAGAAGGTCTTTTCCTGTCATTTGTATCGTGGTATGAAAAGAACCTTTCAGTTATTTTTATGGAGTTCGTTGCTATTTGCCATAGTTAAGATTTTATCGGCGGCTTTCAATGATGGGGATTTTTCTTTTTTGAGTTGGTGGGCTTTGTGCAAGTTTATTTGTTTGAATGACAATCCATTCGGATATCACCTTTGGTATGTAGGAGCTTATTTGTATACCCTAGCCATTGTATGGTTCTTTATCCGAAAAAACAAACTGAAATGGTTATATGTAGTTGTGCCTGTTCTTTTGTTGGCTGATTTGTGTTTGGGTAAATACAGTCTAGTACTTTGGGGTAGAGAGTTTCCCAATATTCTGACACGTAACTTCTTGTGCGTCGGCATACCTTATTTTATGATCGGAACGCTAATCAAGCATTATAAAGTGAGATTTCTTTCTTATCAGAGATTACGATTATTAACATTAGGGGGGGTGATTTTATTCTCGTTAACAAATGTAATGGAAAATAGGCTACTTACAGAGGCTGATATGAATGCAACAAGGGATCATTACATTAGCTCCACATTTTTGGCTATATCTTTGTTTCTGTACTTTTTATATTTCAAACAGACCAAATCGAACTTTATATCTGATCTTGGTGAGAAGGATTCTTTATATGTGTACATCTTTCACCCTTTAATTATTATGATATTCCCAATATTAAGAGAGGTTATGCCCATGCTGTGGTCGGATTTTTATATTTCTTATTGGATACCACTCGTAATATTAATGGCATCAATAGTGCTTAGTAGGATATTACGTGCTGTGCATGTAATCAAATAATTCAGGCGTGAATAGAATTGGTACTATCATTTGTATAGACAAGAAAAATGTTATATGGATTCTCAAGCAAAAATTCTTCAGTTAAAAAACAGCATTACACATTCCCTACGGTTTCTTATTGGAAAGAAATGTATCCTTTTAGATGCTCCATACTATCATAATATAGGGGATGTTCTGATTTGGAAAGGCGGGATGACTTTCTTGACAGAACAACACATACAATGCCTTTATACTGCTTCTTATGAAACTTGTACTTTCCCTGAAATAGCAAAGGATGTAACTGTCCTTTTTAATGGTGGCGGTAATCTTGGGGATATTTATCCTGAGCATATGGTTTTCCTGCTGGAAGTTGCTCAAAGGTATTCTAGTAATCGTATAGTTATTTGTCCACAAACGGTTTATTATGCAGACAAGTTACGCATGGATGAAGACTTCCAACGACTGATGCTGCATAAGGATTTGTATTTTTGCGCACGGGACAAAGTGACATACGCTCTTCTTTCTGATTTTTTCAACGATCGCGCCATACTTCTCCCGGATATGGCTTTTTGCATTTCAGAGAAGGATTTAAACAAGTATAAATTAGTAGAGACAAAATCGAAACTGGTGATAGAGCGCATGGATTGTGAAAGCTTGAATAATAGGCAATACACCACGCAAGATGCAGATGTCAGCGATTGGCCTACTTTTAAGCATTCTTTTCACCACACTACATTCTTGAATAAAATATTGAAAAGGCTTTCGGATGCCCATGTGCCATTTTTTAGCCCTTGGCTCAATCGTTTTTGGAACTATTACTTTAGACACCATTTTGCAGAAATGATGTTCAAAGAAGGCATTCGCTTCATCTCTCCCTATCAACAAATAGAAACAACACGTTTGCATGGGTGTATTCTTTCTATCCTGTTGGGTAAAGAGGTGACCCTCATAGACAATTCGTATGGGAAAAACCGCAATTTCTATCATACATGGCTGGCTGATTTAGACAACGTAACTCTGAAATTGAAATGATGAAGTTTTCTTTGATTCTGCCTGTTTACAATGTAGAGAAGTATCTGTCTAAATGCCTGGATAGCTGTGTACAGCAGAATTGTTCTTTGAAAGAATATGAAATAATTGTCGTGATAGATGGCTCTCCGGATCATTCTTTGCAGATAGCGAAAGAGTATCAGACGCAATATCCGAATATAAAAATCGTGGAGCAGGCTAATGGCGGCTTGAGTGCTGCAAGAAATACCGGATTGAGACACGCGGTGGGAGAATATGTGTGGTTCATTGATTCGGATGATTGCATAACGGCCAATGTATTGAGGAACATATATGCAACCTTGACAGCAGAGCGTCTGGAATGCCTGTGGATAAGATGGGATAATGTGAATGAAGCATATCAGATCTTCCCTTTATATGATTTGAATATCAATCGTATATCAGAAATCGTTTATACGGGCTACGATTTTATGAAATCTGTGTTAGGGATATATCTTTATGCTTGGTCATTCATTTATAGAAGAGATTTTCTCCAGAATAACAGTCTATTTTTCAAAGATGGCATGTATTACGAAGATACGGAGTTCGCATTCCGCGCCTTGCCTCTTCTGAAACGAATCAGACTGTATAACAACGTGTGCTATAAATACCTCAATCGAAGCAATAGCATAGTTAATTCCATCAATGAAAAGAAATTGGAAGACATATGCACGAATATGACTACCGCACATCGATTTTATATCCAGGTGAGTGATTATGCCTTGAAGCAATTCTATTTTAAATGTTATTCTTCTTTCCTGCTTCTCGTGATGAAAGAGGCTGCGAAAAGTGGAAAGAAGCAGCTAAAGGACAGTGTTCACCGTGTGGTGAAAAGGGAAAACATGATAAAGGTTTTTCCGACTGGAGGTATGGGTATGAAAATGATAGGGCACATTTATAATGCATTGGGCTTCAATGTGGCTATTGCACTACTATCGTTATTGTTGCATCATAAAAGAGTGAAAAGATGAAACATCTGATCCTCATTTTAATTCTTCTGAACGTTGCTTCATTAAGTATCTGCGGGCAAAATGTGTATATCGCACAAAAAGAAAAAGATGCGGATCATCTTTCTTCCTTTGTCCGTGAAGTCTTTGTGCGTTCGCAAACGTCAGACATTGTGTATTATTATATCTCTGATGTGAAGCGTAATTATGGGAAAAATAGATTGAACCAATTTACCATTAAAGGTAAAACGACAGATGGGAAAGTGAGAGCCATAGCTTCTTATTGCGAGAAAGAATCACCCGACATCATTCAGTTTCGCAATAAAGCTGGATATGCCATATTGGATTGGGGAAAATTGAACGATGGTTTCCAAATATACGTACCAGATGTGAAAGCTGATGCTGGAGTAAAACTTACTAAGGAAATATTCAATCTTTCATATGCACCTACCATCAGCTATGTCATGTATCAAATAGTAAAAGAAGACGTACCGTTCAATTATAGTGACTATTTTACGCATAGGAGTTCATTCTTCCATTTGTTTGGAATGGAAAAACCTGATTATGAGAAAATACGTTCTGTTTCATCTAATCCGGCCATGGCGGATATAGCATGTGACTTACTATATTACTATAAGAGATTGGCTTACAACAAGCAATGCATATTCGGATATTGCAATTGTTATACCAACGGCTTCTCTTATGTGAACAACGATAAAGGTATCGCGCTTAAAAACAATATGAATCTTGCCATGGGACAGGAAAATCCTGTAATCTATGGCGAAGAGTTAAACAAGGTAGTCGGTACGTGGTTTTCCATGTATCAAGGTAAGACGAAAGAGACTAGGAAAGCTTCTCTTATCGCTGAAATAAAACAAGCTTGGCAGGATTTTAAAGGCGTTTGCTGTTTTTCATGGCATATGGAAAATCCATATGTACCCAGTACTTTCGCAAAGACTACAGATCAGGCATGTAGGTATAGGTATGCATCCATAGGCTACCCGCAGAAGCATAGATATGTAATAAGGGAAATTTTGTCAGGCACAGGTGAAGAATGCGGATTTGGATCTTATTCTGGAAAAGACAATGATAAACTTTATGCTAATCCCAGAGCTTGGTTCAATGCTGCCGTGAAAGAGGTGGCAAACCTATTATCGGAATTGAAAGATGACGAAGGAAATTATATACCAATAATTATACGTTTACCTCATGAAATGGAGGATGATTGGCATTGGTGGGGACCGGCATCTGCAACAGCAGACGAATATAAAGCTTTTTGCAGATTGATTGTAAGCAGCCTGCATGAGTCAACCTTGAATAATGCTGTTTTATTTGCGTATAGCCCGGACAGATATGCAGTAGGCGCAGGCCATTATCTGAAGTGGTATCCTGGCGATAATTATATAGATATACTTGGCTATGATGATTATGGCATTTACAATGAAACGATAGAAGATGCCATTGAACGGGCACGAACTGTGTCACGAACAGCTGACTCCAAATATAAACCTGCCATGCTTTTCGAATCGTCCATCCAGAACAATGGAAACAATTGGTTCTTCAATTCAATGATGCGGGTAATAAAGGATGAAGAAGTGAATCTGGCTGCATTTCTGTTATGGACGAATTGGTACGTTTGCCATAAAGAGAATGGGGCTGTTGAAAGTGATTTCGCAGCATTACATGAAATGCTTCAATTGAAAGACATTGTGACAAATAAGAATATATCAGATCTTATGATGTCAAAATAGTAGACTTTCTAAATTAACAACTATTTTGTCACAATTTTCTTATTAAAAATATGAAGCCGTTGCGCATACTGATGTGTGCCTCCTCTCTGAAAGTGAAAGGGGGCATGGTCTCTGTGGTCAAAAACTATTTGGGTTATTCGGATTGGGGGGATATAAAGATAACTTTTGTCCCGACCCATATTGAGACTAATAAATATCTGTTGATTGCTTATTTTGCTGTAGCTTATCTCCGTATTCTTTGGCTGGCCATCTGGAGGAGGATAGATATTGCTCATCTTCATGTGGCTGAGCGTGGCAGTTTCTACCGCAAGGCATTCGTCTTGCAGACATTGAAACGTTTCGGTGTGAGAGTTATACTGCATCATCATGGCGCGGAGTTTGATTTATTCTATAATGGACTTTCGGATAAACGGAAAGAATACGTAAATAGAATATTGTGTACGGCGGATTTGAACATAGTGTTGAGCCAACGGCTTGTACAAATGATAAAGGGGAAATCGCCTGAAGCTAATGTGGAAGTATTATACAATGCTGTAAATGTCCCTCAAATGAACCCTTATGACATTCAATCGCGCAATGTGCTTTTCTTAGGCCGATTAGGACATCGTAAAGGTACGTATGATTTGCTTGAGGTCATTAAAAGGATTGACAAGGAACTGCCTTCTGATGTGAAATTCTATCTGTGCGGTGACGGCGAGACAGAAGCGGTGAAAAAGGAGGTGGAAGCATTAGGCATAAGCCATCGGATCTCCCATATTGGATGGATTGATGGAAAGCAGAAAGAGGACTTTATGAAACAAAGTATGGTTAATGTTTTGCCATCTTATAATGAAGGCTTGCCTATGACAATTTTGGAGACTATGGCGCATGGCATTCCTAACATTAGCACAAACATCGCTTCCATCCCCGAAGTGTTGCACGATGGCGAAAATGGCTTCCTGATAAATCCGGGCGATGTGGATGCGTTATGCGACTGTCTGTTGCGACTTGCAACCGATGAAGCGTTGAGAAAAAAATTCAGCGAGAGATCTTACGAACTGATGAGACGTTCTTTTTCTTTGGATGCAAATATTGCAGAGCTGAGAAACATCTACCAAGAAATGGGGGACATAAAAAAGCATCATCACAATGAAGAAACTTGATGTCGTTGATTTTCTTAGAGGTTATTCTATTTTTACCATCGTGTTAATGCACTTGGTGCAGAGCTACCCCCTTCCTTCGTGGCTCATAAAAGCCACTTCTTTCGGCGGTGCCGGTGTGCATGTATTCATTCTTTGCAGCGGGTTCGGACTTTATCTATCCTATCTGAACAAGCCTTTAGGATATAAGGATTTTCTGCGGAAAAGGTTCGGACGCATTTATTGGCCGATGGCCTTTGTATGTATCGCTACCGCCCTCTGGATGCTATATCAGGGAAAAGAAGTGCTGATGCCCTTGTTGGGCAATCTGCTTCTTTTCAAAATGTTCGTTCCTGAACTGGAAAGTTCCATGGGCGGACAGATGTGGTTCGTATCTACCATCATCCAGTTCTACATAGCCTGGCCTCTAATTGTAAGGTTAATAAATGTAAAATGGGGGGGGTGGATAGCTCTCGCCATCAGTCTCTTATGGTCTACTACGGTAGGTCTGTTGGGTTATGCGGAAGAACGGGTATGGAATAGTTTCTTCCTGCAATACCTATGGGAGTTTTGTCTGGGTATGAAGCTGGCTAAGATTTATGTGGAGCATCCAGAGGCTTTAGCTATCCCAAAATGGAAATATCTGTTCCCGGTTTGTCTCATCGCCTTAGCATTAACTGGCGTAATGGGTTGGGCAGGCTTTCCGTGGAGACTTTACAATGATATACCCTCCCTCATCGGGTATACGGCTTTAGCTATGATGGTTTATAAAGCGGGGGTAGGTCTTATAAACCGATTTTTCAGTTATACAAACAGGTTCTCTTACGAATGGTATCTGGTGCATATACTGGTCTTTCAGCTTGTGATGTATGTCACTAAGGACAGGATGGCACCATCCGTTGAGATACTATTGTGCCTGATGCTTTCCTATGTAGCAGCCATGGGGTATGCCCAGTTTTTTGTTAAGCGAAAGAAATAAACTATATTGTATGAATAGGAAAAAGTCTAAAGTCTGCCTCGTCAGTTCCTGTGGTGGTCATTTCATGGAACTGATGCAACTGCTTCCTGCGATGGAAGGGAAGGACTTCTATATCGTGACGGAACGGAACGTGGCATCAACAGGGACGCTGAAGAATTACCGGCACTACTACCTGTTCCAACAGGAGCGGCACCACTTAGGTTTTGTTTTCAAGTTTGCCGCCAATATCTTGCTGTCGGCGTTCTATCTGCTGAAAGAAAATCCCGGTGTCATTATTACCACTGGAGCCGGAGCGTCTTACCCGACCTGTCGTATAGGCAAACTGTTGGGGAAGAAAGTGGTCTACATCGAATCGTTTGCAAAGATTGACAGCTGCTCAGTGACGGGCAAGATGGTCTATCCGTTTGCCGATTATTTTCTCGTACAGTGGGAAGAGATGAATAAAGTGTATCCTAAAGCCATTTATCATGGAACAGTCTATTAAATTGTTTGTTCCTTTGGGAACGCAGAAGTTTCCGTTCGACCGACTGATAAAAGCCTTGAACGGCTTAGTGGAGAAAGGTGTTTACCGTCCGGAAGAAATCGTGATTCAGTCGGCCATATATGAAGAAAGACCTCTGTTCACGCATTACAGCCTGATACCCGCAGATCAGTTCAACGACCTGATGCAACGGGCTGAAGTGGTGGTAACCCACAGCGGTGTGAACAGTATCATCAGCTGTATGAAGCTGAAAAAGCCTTTGGTGATTGTGCCACGGTTGAAGCAATATGGCGAACATGTGGATGACCACCAGTTGGAAATAGCGCACATGATGAAAGAGAAATATGGCGTGATAGTGGCAGAAGACCTGAAGCACTTGGAAGACTATATTAACGAGGCAAGTACTCATGAATACAAACCTTGGGTTTCCCATAGCGCAACGTTGATTGATTTTCTTAAACAGTTGTTAGGGGGTAAAATTACTTAACATAAATATTCTAAGAACAACCTCCACATTCTTACTTGAAAACATGCATGAAGGTGTCTTGATTACTCCCAACGTGGATCAATTAGTCAAATTGCAGTACGATAAAGAGTTTCATGACATCTGCCAGCAAGCGGAATGGGTGGTGTGTGACAGCAAGATTCTTTACCTGCTCTCCAAACTGCTAAAACATCCTTTGCCGGAAGCCATTCCCGGAAGCAGTTTCTTCACGGCTTATTATATGTATCATAAGAATAATCCAAACTGCAAGATATTCCTGCTTGGTGCTATGGACGGTGTTGCACAAAAGGCAATGGAACGTATCAATGAAAAAGTAGGCAGGACGATAGTGGTGGGTGCTTATTCGCCTTCTTACGGCTTTGAAAAGAAAGAAGAGGAGAATCTGGCCATTTGCGATATGATAAACAAAAGCGATGCGAACGTAGTGCTTGTGGGAGTGGGCTGCCCTAAGCAGGAAAAGTGGATATTCAAGCACAAAAAGCAAATGCCGAATGTAGATATATGGATGGCATTGGGTGCGACCATAGATTTTGAGGCAGGCAATGTGAAACGTGCTCCGCAGATTTTCCAGAAGCTTGCGATGGAGTGGTTTTATCGCTTCCTGATGGAGCCAAAGCGGATGTTTAAACGTTATTTTATAGATGATATGCTCTTCTTCTGCTATTTTGCCAAGCAATTACTGGGCATATACAAAAATCCGTTCGGCAAATGATTCTTATTTGCGGAACAGCTTGCACATGAGTGCTATCGGCACAAGAATCATAGCTGCCAAGTAGGCACAGATTAACCTGATAAAAGAATGAATGCTTTGCATATTATGTCCGTTTTGATGTGCAAAGATATGCATTCATGGAAGAAATGACAAGAACACCGCATTTCTCACAAGAACAATGAAATGTCAATGATGCGACAAAAACGCATAAAAACAGAAACTAAAAACAAGGCTCTCCATGAGATATTTTTGTTTGATGGCATTACTTTGCATAATGTCATTACAGGTATTCGGACAACATGCCTATGGCACCACCGGCCTGCTCTATGCCCCTACCGCCGAGATGCAGAAAGACAAGACCATTATGATTGGCGGGAGCATGATAGACCACAATATCTATCGCAGCGGTTATTGGAGCCGGTCGAAAGAATATAATCCTTTTACCTATAATTATTACCTGAACATCACCATTTTTCCATGGCTGGAAATAGCCTATACCTGCACACTGGTGAAAGGTTCGCATGGCAGCTCGTACTGGCCGCCACAGACCTGGGGTAAGTTCACCAACCAGGACCGTTCTTTCCACTTCCGTCTACGTGCCTGGAAGGAAGGTTGGTGGAAGCCATGGACACCGCAGATAGTGCTTGGCGCGAATGACCCCGGAAGCCACGAGCAGACCGGCGGGGGAAACATCGTGTTCGACAATGTGGGTGAGAACACCAACCACCTGACCCGATTCTATCTGGCCGCCACCAAGCATTTCGCCTTCCAACAATGGGGAACATTGGGCGTACATGCCTCCGTCATCCAGTTCGACGGACTGGACTTGGACAACGACCACGGCGTGACACTCGGCGTGAACTACCGTTTCCAGCGTCCGGAGGACGGCTTCTGGAACAAGGCCCTGAACGGACTGAACGTGATGGGGGAATATTATGACGGAGCCTGGAATGTGGGAGCGAACTATGCCGTATGGAAAGACCGCATCAATATGGTGGCCTCGCTCTATGACGGGCGGTATTGGTCGGTAGGATTGTATTTCAAAGTGTGCCTGAAATAGCAGGCAGTTTAACCCAAACCAGGAATACCCCTCCCTCTTATGCTCCGTCCTTACCAGCTTGACATACGCCGCCGCGTCCTTGACGGCTGGCGGAAGCACTGCAGCATCATGGTGCAGATGCCCACAGGTACGGGCAAGACCCACCTGCTGGCATCCATCGTGAAGGACACGGACGGGACGGTCTGGATTGTGGCTCATCGCCGCGAGCTGGTGGAACAAATTGAGGAGACCGTAGCCCGGTACGGACTACGGAAGGAGGACGGGAAGGTCAGGGTGATGTCCATACAGTGGCTGGCAAGGCATTGGGAGGACATGAAGGACGAACTGCCAGATCTGATTGTGATTGACGAGGCACACCATGCGCTGGCCGACACCTACAGGGAACTGTGGCGACGGTGGCCGGAGGCCAGGAAGCTGGGCATGACCGCTACGCCCTGCCGCATGAATCGCAACGGATTCACGGACCTGTTCGAAACGCTGATAGCCTCGGACAGCATAGCGGACTTCATCCGGCAGGGGTGGCTGTCCGCCTTCGACTACGTGTCCATCCGTCCGGACAGCGAGGACCAGCAGCTGGTGGACAGCCTCTCCAAACGGGGGACAGACGGGGACTATCAGATAAAGGAGATGGATGCCGTGCTGAACCGACGGCCGGGCATCGGGCGGTTATACGAGAGCGTACGGCGATATGCCAACGGCAAGAAAGGGATAGTCTACGCCATAAGCATAGCCCACGCAAGGAACATAGCCGCATACTATAGCCATAAAGGAGTGAATGCCGTCGCCATTGACAGCAGGACTCCGGCTCCGCTGCGCAAACAGATGGTGGAGGACTTCAGGCAGGGAAACATACGGGTGCTGGTGAACGTGGACGTGTTCAGCGAGGGGTTCGACTGTCCCGACGTGGAGTTCGTGCAGATGGCACGACCCACCCTCTCCCTGGCCAAGTACCTCCAGCAGGTGGGACGAGGGTTGCGCAGGACGGAGGGCAAGGAAAGCTGTGTGCTGATAGACAACGTGGGGCTGTACCGTCTCTTCGGACTGCCTGCGGCGGAACGCGACTGGCAGGCCATGTTCGGAGGACGGATGGCCGGGAAAGGCTGCGCATGTACGGGACAAGGACTGCGGACTGTGGCGATGGAGGTGTCCGCCGGAGAGGCGGCCATACCTGATTCCGGACTTGAAGTGGTGGTGACGCACGACAGGCTGATGGAGTTGCTGGAGCTGCCGGAGGCGGGAAGCATGGTGACAGCACGGGACGGCGGCGGGCTGAAGGCTTTTAAGGACAGGAAGAGCGGGCTGTACGGACTGGAATGCGGAGGGAAGGTCACGGCACTGCCGCAATATGCCGCAGTCTTTGGCACGGAGGACGGGCTGGCAGCCGTAAGGTTCGCGGACGGACGTGCCGGAGTGGTGGATGAGGAAGGCCATGAACGCATGTCACCCGGCCTGTATCGGAAGCTGAAATTTTTGAAAGATGGTCTGCTGCTCTTGATTGACCGTACAGGTCATGAGTCTTACTTGGACTTGAAAAACGGTCATTTTTACCCCGTCAAACCGCGTGTGTTGTCCTTTGGTCGGGTGCAGATGCTTGAGGTTGGCGGATACTGTTATAGCCGTACGCGTGAGCTGTATCGTAACAGGTCGGGAATCTGCAAGTCGGGTTTGTGGGATAAAGACGGTTGTCTGAGGATACTTGATGGCAGCATTCCGCCATCAGGCCGCTTGCCGGATGCGGACGGTGCAGATTGGGACAGGGGAGGCATCTGCCTGTTTGCGGATGATTACGAGACTTATTATTACTATTGCGGGCGGCTGGCTGACGGTAGTCTGATGGTGGAAGATACCCGGGGAAATTGCTGCCTGGCAGAAGCGGAATTGCGTGCGGCCGACCGGAAAGCAGTGGAGCGTGAGGAACGTGAAAAGAAACATGCGTCCAGACTTGTAGGTATGCGTGGTGTACGGCCGTTTCGTTCGGGGATGAAATGGGGACTCCGGTTGGGAGACAAAGTGATATTGCCTCCTATATATCGTAACATTATGTCACCGGTGGGCAATTATTGTGCTTTTGAGGGCAATCCTTGTCAGTGGGGGGTGCTGATGCTTGACGGTCGGATTGTGGTGGAGGCGCGCTATGCTAAAGTGGAGATAGAAAACGATGGTATGGTACGTCTTACTGTGGTGCCGGGAAAGACAAAAACGGTCAAATTGGGGCATTGAAAGGTTGTTTTTGAATCTTTGTCCGTGGGACGACTATAGGCGGAATAGTGTGGGGCATCTTGCCGACACGTATAGAAACAAAAAAAGTCTGGTGTGCTTTTGCACGTCAGACTTTCAATTCTCTCTCAGACTGTAGCTGTACTGATTTTATTCAGCTACAGCTTCTTGTGTGGCCTGGTTTGCCGAATCGGCAGCAGCGGCTTGAGCGGCGGCGGCAGCTTCAGCTTTGGCGATAGAATCGGCAATGCGGATAGAATCTTGTCTTGCCTGTTCTGCATTGGCAGCTTTGTTACCACAAGAAGCGAACGATACGGCTACGATAGCGGCAGCCATTAAAACTAACTTTTTCATCTTTCTTTGTTTTTTAAACGTAATACAATCAATTGCCTTATTAAAAACCTCGGCAAAGGTATGGACTTTTTTCAATATATTGTTCTATGCATACCTGATTTTTTAAAAGTCTGTTTGATTTTTCTTTTCGTCACGTGGCCAAGCTACGATGATGGTTAAGGCTATTTATTGGAAGACTGGAAAATCAGGGTCAGTCCGAAAATAGAATGTAGTATAGCTGCATCCGTTTTTATGATGAACAACGGGGTCACAGGCACATTCCTGCAAAGTTCCCTATAAAAAGAAAACCGCTGACTATTTGATAGTCAACGGTTGTTTTGTGGAGTATAGCGGACTCGAACCGCTCACCTCAACACTGCCAGTGTTGCGCTCTAGCCAGATGAGCTAATACCCCAATATGTTTATGGAAGCTGTCTTCCTTGTTTTGACGCTGCAAAGATAATGTATTATTCTGAAATAATTGCTATGTTTGCGCCATAAATTTCAAAAAAATATGCTGATTTATAATACTACGTATCATGTGGAGGATGATCAGGATAAGTATTTCTTGATATGGATGCAAGAGTACTATCTGCCTGAAGTGGAAAAGTATGGTGTGCTGAAGAATCCCAGAATAGCACGTGTGTTGAGTCATAGGGAAGAGGAAAGTGTTTGTTATTCAGTACAGTTTGAGGTCAATGACTCGGCTTCTTTGCATCATTGGCATTGTGAACAGGGAGTGAGGCTTTCTGAAGAGATGATGCGCATATTCAAGAACAAAGTGGTGGGATTTCCTACCTTGATGGAGGTGGTGCTGTGATAGAGCCGGTAAGGGAGAAAATAATCCTGGGCATTGACCCGGGTACTACCATTATGGGGTACGGAATTCTGCGTGTTGCCGGAATAAAGCCCGAATTGGTGGCTATGGGCATTATAGATTTGCGGAAGTACGCCAACCATTATCTTAAGTTGAAGCGCATTCATGAGCGTGTGCTGAGTATCATTGAGAGGTATTTGCCCGATGAACTGGCCATTGAGGCTCCTTTCTATGGCAAGAACGTGCAGTCCATGCTGAAGTTGGGGCGAGCGCAGGGAGTGGCTATGGCTGTAGCTTTAAGCCGCGACATCCCTATTACTGAATACGCGCCTCTGAAAATCAAAATGGCTATTACGGGCAACGGACAGGCTTCCAAGGAGCAGGTGGCCGATATGTTGCAACGCATGCTGCACATCGCGCAAAACGACATGCCCGATTTTATGGATGCAACCGACGGGCTTGCCGCAGCCTATTGCCACTATCTGCAGATGGGGCGTCCTGCTGTGGAGAAAGGTTACAAGGGGTGGAAGGATTTTGTGACCAAGCATCCGGATAAGGTGCGTAGGTAGCCGGTCCTGTCCTTCATGTATCGTCTCTGGCACTCAATAGAAGTCGCCTTTGCAGTGCAAGTTTATTTTTTCTTTGGTCACCGGATGGGTAAACTCTATGGATTCCGCATGCAGGCAGAGGCGTGGAGCCGAAGGTTTTCCATATAGCCTGTCACCGGCTATGGGGCAGCGCAGCCCTTGCGGATGTGCGGCGTGTACCCGCAGTTGGTGGGTACGTCCGGTGAGCGGGTAGAAGGCCACAAGGGTGCGCCCGTCTTTTCTGTACGCCACTTCATATCGGGTAAGGGAAGGCTTTCCGTAACGGCTGTGCACCATCTGTCGGGGACGGTCTGTGGGGTCCGGACAAAGTGGCAGGTCTATCAGCCCGTGTTCGTTTTCCACTGTTCCGTCAAGCAATGCCATGTATTTTTTCTCTATCAACCGGTGTTCAAAGTCGGCTTGCAGCTGTCTGTGCACTTGTTTGGTCTTGGCTATGACCATCAGTCCTGAGGTGTCCATGTCCAGCCGATGTACAATGAGCGGGCCTTCGGCCTGTGGGTAACGTTTGCGCATGAGGCTGTATACAGAGGGCATGTCCTCTTCTTTTCCAGGGACGGACAGCAGTCCGGAAGGCTTGTTTATTACAGCCAGCCAAGGATCGTCATACAGGATGTCTGTTCCGGAGACATCGGTCCGGACCAGCGGATTGGCTTCCACTTTCAGACCTTGCAGCATATGGTTTAGTATGGGGCCGCACTTGCCTTTGCATGCCGGATAATAATGCCCTTGTAGCCTGACTTCGTTTTCCGGCGACGGTCCCCACCAGAATTCTGCCATGCACAGCGGTTGCCACCCGTGCAGGTAGGCTTGCTGGAGCAGTTTGGGAGCCGCGCACTCGCCTGCTCCGGCCGGAGGCATACCTTGCGGGGTATGGGCGAATATATCACACAGGTTTCTGCGCTCGCCTTTGGCGTTTAGCAGGACAAACTGGCGGAACAGCTTTGTCTGCAAGGCGGCCGAGCGCCGTTTCCTTTCCGCCTTGAGCCGTGCTTCCTCTTCCTTATAGCTGTGCAGTTGTGCTTCAATGGCGTCGGTTCTGACTTTCCATTGTCTTTCCATGCGTTTCAGTTCGGCTTTCTGGAAACGGCTTTCGTTTTTCAGCTGTTCTTCTTCTTCAGGGGAGAGAGTACTTTGCCTGCGTAGGTCGCGTGTGGCTTTGGCTTCTTTGAGTCGGATTCTTGCCTGTTCCAGACTGGCCCGTGCGCTTTTGGCTGTGTCGTCCGCCAACTGTTTGAGGGTGGTGTATTGCGGGTTGTTCTCCAATGCGTGAATGCAGACGTTGAGGTGTGATATTTCCTTTTCTTCCTGTCTGAAGAATCCTTCGGGGGAAAGCAGGTCATACACAGGCGGCACGAAGAACGGGTGACGGTTGCTGCCATGCCATATGCCCGAGAAGGCGGCCAGGTATCCCACGTCACCTTCCGCCGTGCGTACAGTCAGCACACCGAACATCTTGCCTTCTTCCGTTCCGTATCCCTTGTCGTACTGTCGAAGATGTTCCTGCACTTCATAGGCCGCTACCGTACAGAGCGGGTGTGGCACGTAGCAGAAGGGGTAGGTGAAACGGTCGGGCAGCGGGATGTTGCTTATGTCCGAAGCGAAATGGTGAAACATAGGATATTCCATTAGGTGTGGCGTTAAGTGGAAAACATGCTGTGATATGACCGTTTGGCGGGTCATTCTTTTGCAAAGGTAAGCAATCTGTCTGACAATAGGTCTTCTTTCCCCCGTAATTCTCCGTTCTCTTTCCTTGAAGCACGGTATGTAAAGTGCTATTATGCTTGCTTGCGACGGAAAGGTATTCTGTGGCGATATTTATCCGATTATTTGGATGGCAATATAGAAGCCGTGAAGTCTCATGGCTTCTTCTGTGTATGTTCAGCTATGAAATGTGAGGGAAAAGAACTATCTTTGCACCCGGTTTTTTCCCGTCCGTCCAAGAGAAAGGACGGGAAGATACATCGGGATTCCTTTTACTATATCAAGTGACAAAGACTTATGAATGCAAAGACTGTAATCAAAGGTAAAATCCATTATGTGGGGGTAAACGACCGCAACAAACATTTGTTTGAGGCCATGTGGCCATTGCCCTATGGCGTGTCTTATAATTCTTATCTGATAGATGACGGCGTCGTGGCGCTGGTTGATACGGTAGATGTGGCGTTCTTTGAGACATATCTGAGGAAAATCAGGGAAATCATAGGGGACAGACCTATACAATACCTCATCATAAACCATATGGAGCCTGACCATTCCGGTTCCATCAGCCTCATCAGAAAGTATTATCCGGATATTGTGCTGGTGGGCAACAGGCAGACTTTCGGCATGGTGGAAGGATTCTATGGCGTGGCGGGCGAACGCTATGAAGTGAAGGACGGCGATTTCCTTGACTTGGGGCACCACCGCCTGCGCTTTTACCTTACTCCTATGGTACATTGGCCCGAGACCATGATGACGTATGATGAGACGGAGCACGTGCTTTTCTCTGGAGATGCATTCGGCTGCTTCGGCACGGTAGATGGAAGTTGCATGGATACCCGTATCAATCTGGACAAGTATTGGGACGAGATGGTAAGATACTATGCCAATATTGTGGGAAAGTATGGCAGTCCGGTGCAGAAGGCATTGGCCAAACTGTCCGGTCTGAAGATAGATACTATATGTTCCACCCATGGTCCGGTATGGACGGAAAACATAGGCAAGGTGGCTGGCATTTATGACCGTCTGAGCCGTTATGATGCTGAGGAAGGCGTGGTAATAGCTTATGGAAGTATGTACGGCAATACCGAGCAGATGGCTGAGGCCATTGCCGCAGAACTTGCGGAGCTGGGCATAAGGAACATCGTCATGCACAACGTCAGCAAGAGTCATGCTTCTTATATATTGGGTGACATATTCAAGTATCGCGGACTCATTATAGGAAGTCCGACGTACTGCAATCAGATTTATCCGGAAGTGGAATCCTTGCTCTCCAAACTTGCGGTACGTGAGGTGGGGAATCGTTATTTCGCTTATTTCGGTTCTTATTGCTGGGCCGGAGCCGCAGTGAAGCGTATGGCTGATTTTGTGGAGAAAAGCAAGTTTGAATTGGTGGCCGACCCGGTAGAGATGAAACAGTCCATGACGGACATCACCCGTATGCAATGTGAGGCTCTGGCACGTGCTATGGCCGGCCGTCTGAAGAAGGACAGGCAAGGGTGAGGAGTTTTTTTCTCAAGAACGTTCTTTTTTTTAATATTTATGCGATATGAGACTCATTATCCAACCTGATTATCACTCATTATCCTGTTGGGCAGCCTGTTATGTGGCTTCTAAAATCATAGCCGCAAAGCCCACTCCCCAGAGGCCTTTCGTCATGGGATGTCCTACCGGTTCGTCCCCCTTAGGCATGTATAAGGAACTTATAGCCCTCAATCGGCAGGGCAGGCTTTCGTTTGCCAATGTAGTCACCTTCAATATGGATGAATATGTGGGACTGCCCAGAGAGCATCCGGAGAGCTATTATTCGTTTATGTGGAACAACTTCTTCAGCCATATAGACATAAGGCCGGAGAATGTCAATATACTGAACGGCAATGCAGCCGATCTCGATGCCGAATGTGCGGCCTATGAGGAAAAGATAAAGTCTTACGGAGGGGTGGGCCTGTTTATTGGCGGCATAGGCCCTGACGGGCATATAGCTTTCAATGAGCCTGGATCTTCGCTGGTCTCGCGCACAAGGTGCAAGACGCTTACCACGGACACGGTCATAGCCAATTCGCGCTTCTTTGACAACGATGTTAACCTGGTGCCCAAGACGGCGCTCACGGTAGGTGTGGGTACCATACTTGATGCCCGTGAGGTAATGATTCTGGTTAACGGACATGGAAAGGCAAGGGCTTTGCGTCATGCCGTGGAAGGTCCCGTGTCACAGATGTGGACTGTAAGCGCACTCCAGCTTCACCCTCATTCTATCATAGTGTGCGATGACGCCTCGGCCGATGAGCTGAAGGTAGGCACTTACCGCTACTTTAAGGATATAGAAGCTGGAAATTTGGAGCCTTCCGACTTGTTGTGACGGTCTTAAAAGAGCCTGTTTGGATTTTCCTTCCGGACGGGCTCTTTTAAGAAAATTCCGGCTTGTTCTGTCCGGACGGTATGGCCGCCGCCGTCTTTGTCATGGGTACGTTATGCGTAAGGGATGAATCCTGCATCTTGTCCTCTGGTGATATGATGTCTTTCCGACATGTTTTTCCTTCACATCGGTTTTTACTTTGGGCCAAATACGTATCTTTGCAGCCCGAAAAACATTTGTGGTAAATAAAAGATTGTATGGATAAGATCGTTTTGTCGGAACAGGAGGAATGCATCTTGGTTCGTAAGAAGCTAGACCTGTTGCTAAGGACAGGAGAATTGTTGGTTGAGAGTGGTGCCGATACAAACCGCATAGTGCGTAACATGAACCGTGTGGCCGCCTTTCTGGGGCTTCCGGAGGACAAACTTCATATAGACGTATCCTATACCATGCTTATGGTGAATCTGAGCGACGGGACACATTCTTATTCCAAATTCCAGAAGTGTGAGAACCATGCCATAAACATGACTACCATCACCGATATCAGCAAACTGTCATGGGCGGCCATAATGAAAGACTATACGGTGGAGAGGTATGAGGAGGAGTTGGACAAGGTCAAAGGACGTAAACGCAATTACGTGCCATCGCTGGTGGCTGTGGGGGCGGCTTTTGCTTGTGGAGGATTCTGCAAACTCTTCGGGTGCGATTGGATGGCGTTTCTGCTCGCTTCTGTCTGCGCTTTCGTAGGATTCAAGACTAGGGCTTATTGCATGAAGTTCGGCATCAACCATTATATGTGCATGGCCATAGCCGCCTGTGTGGCCACGTGTCTGGCTTATGTCACCTCGTTTGCCGGACTATCCTCCACTCCCTATCATCCGTTGTTGGCCTGCGCGTTGTTTATTGTGCCCGGTGTTCCCCTCATCAACTTCGTGGACGACATGATGGACAACTATATCCAGGTAGGTATTGTGAGGGCTGTGAATACTGCACTGATTGTTTGTTCCATGGCTTTCGGCATTGTCATAGCGATGCGTCTGCTTGCCGTGGAGGATGTGGTCATTGACCGTAAGTTCAGCGAGCTGAGCATGGTGCCCCATGACCCTTATTGGGTCTATGCGCTGGCCGCGGCCATTGCCGCGATGGGCTTCTCCATGATATTCAACGTGCAGCGCCGTCTCCTGTGGGTTGTGGCTTTGGGAGGCGTGTTAAGTGTGTGTACCCGTAATTTCATCAACTTCGAGCTGGGGCTTGGCCCAGTGTTTGGCTCGTTCATGGGGGCGCTGGTGGTTAGTCTTATCGCGGTGAAGGCTGTGCATTGGTTTCACGTCCCTAACCATGTGCTTACCATCCCGTCAGTCATTCCCATGATACCAGGCGTGCTGATGTATCGTGCCCTGTTCGCACTCATCAATATGCACGGTGTGGTGGGTGAGGTGACTACGGCCGTAGCCAATGGCATCAACGCTTCGCTCATCATTCTTTGCATATCTTTGGGTGTGGCCGTGCCCAATATATTTGCCCGCCGCTACATAGCTAAAGACAGGCGCAAGTTCCTTGAAGAGGAGTTGTGCAAACGCAGGGAGCGCGGAAACTTCATTGAGTGGTGACGGGCATCGGCCGTTTTCCCGGCTTCCCGTCATACGCCGAAGGCGCGGAACGGATATGAGGAGACCTTTCTCTTCCCAATTCCGTTTCGTGCCTTCTTTCTTACAGATTCCGAATCTTGTCATTCCAGCGTGTCCGCCAGTCGCTGTAGTAGCTCCTCGCCATGAAGTCCGCGTGCTATAATCACTCCGTCGCGGTCTATCAGCACTGTGTGGGGGATGCTGTTCACTCCGTATAGTTTTGCGCCTTCGCAGTCCCAGAATTTCAAGTCGGACATTTGCGGCCAGTCTATGCCCAAATCCTTGATTCCTTTCTTCCATGCTTCGGCGTTGCGGTCAAGTGACACGCCTACTATTTCGAAGCCCTTGCTTTTGTACAGTTTGTAGGCCTCTGTCAAGGTGGGCATTTCTCTGCGGCATGGTCCGCACCAGCTTGCCCAGAAGTCCACCAACACCAGCTTGCCCTTGCCTACATAGTCCGACAGTTTCACTGCCTTTCCTTCGGGAGTCTGCATCCCGAAGTCCGTGAAGAGGTGTCCCGGTGAGGTGAGTTTCAGTTTTTCTGTCCGTTCCTTTATGGCCACGATTTCCTTATCGTTGGCATAGGCGGCGGGAATCTGCGTCATAAGCGGTCCAAGTGCGGACACGTCCATGCTGTAGTGGTTCTCCTTCAGTAGGAATATGCCTACAGCATTGTCTATGTTCTTTTGTGTGGCTTCTACAGTCGCTTCGTATGACTGGCGTTCCAGGTCTTCCATCTCTATCCGTTTTTCCCGCTTTTGCTTGTCAGTCAGATCGGTGTCGGACATGGCTTTGGCCAGCTCGCCCATTCTGGCGTTCAGTTCGTTGGCCTTGTCGCGATATGTCTGGTATAAGTCATTGGTTGGCGTACCTGTAGCCGAATCGTTGTTTCTGGTCAGCGACAAACTGATGTCTCCTCTTTCCAAGAAGAAAGGCATTAGCAATCCATCGGGGGTATCCAGTTTGTAGGTCACGTAGCACGGGGTGGGCAGCGAGTCGCTTTGCACGCCTTTGAATCTGAATGTCCCATCGGCTATTACGGCCGAGTCTATTCTTACGGTCTGCCTTCCTTCCCATTTCATTAGATACACGGTGTCGCCGTCGGCTCCGCCTTCCACGCTTCCGGTTATGGTAAATCCGTCCGGATTTCCTCCACACGCCGTCATCAGTGCGGCTGTGGCCAATAGATAAGTAATCTTTTTCATTTCTGTACAGTAATGTGCTTTTAGTTAATATGATGTTTTTCGGGGACAAACATACGGATTTTCCGTGTAATATGCGAATATTTCCGGTGTTATGCTTCTTTCTCTTCATGTACTTTCCTCCGCTCTTGTCGGAACGCCGCCCTTCTCGCACACCTGCGTGTCGGAGGCCTTGTGCCTGTCTGTGTTTCGCTGTCTGACAGGTATATGGGAGAAATAGCTTTTTACACAATCTGGTCTTGTGCAGACCAAAGGTAAGTGCCTGTTAGACTGGAGGAAAGTACAGATTAGATTGGAACTATGCGTCGGTATTATTAGTTTTCAGCTTTGATGGGACAAGGCGGCAAGCTTTTTTCTTTGCCTCCGTTCCTGTACTCCGGGTCCTTGCGGACATCGTGTTGGCTACCGCAGGCAACTTCTGTACCTCTACCAATGAGACAGTTTGGTTAAAATAAAGTAAAAAATATCCTTAAGGGTCATATGCGCGTGTTTTTAGCAAGGTTTTTGTACTTTTGTGGGAAAGTTTTTGTTTATGGATGCTACATCTTTGGAACAATTGTACAATGGCATTGTCCTTCTGCTCCAGCAGAAAAGGCTGAGAGAGGCTATGGTGCAGCTGGAAGCCTTGCTTACACAAGAGCACAATGACAATCTGCTGAAGAACAGGCTGGAACAGGCCAAGGTCTCCTACAGTTATATGCTGAATTACATGCGGCAAGGCGTGAGCGACCCGCAGCGCGGTCGTCTGCATCTCAAGCTCCTGGCCGAGGTATGGGAGATAGCCGACCAGACCCGGATAGCTCTGCAGGAAGTCTCTTCCACCTATTATTATTATGAACTGCGCCGCACCCGCCGTCTTACAGGTAATCCTGTGGATTTGTCCGAATTGCTCGGACGTTTGGAAGGTTATGCGGATGACTTGGCCGTGTGTAGACTCATGCCGGAGAATCGCCGGTCACTTGATACCTTGCTGGACCGTCATGAGAAAGCAACGGGCGAATTGTTTGCCAGTGTGCTGTCGGACAGTGGCTGGAATGGGAAGGATGCTGACGGTGCGGCACAGTTCCTGCTGTCGTCGCGTTTGGGGGCGTACGATCTCGCTCTGATGGTATCGGCCGTGACGCTGAGTCTGCTGGTCTGTTTTGACTTGCGCAAGGTGATATGGCTGCTTGATGCCACAGGTCACGCCGATGTCACCGTAAGCCAGCGCGCGCTTGTGGGGCTTGTGCTTGTGCTGTACACCCACCCTTTTCGTCTACCGCTCTATCCTGAGCTGTGCACCCGGTTGCAACTGATGGACGAGGACGGCAGTCTGTCCGCGCAAATAAACCGCGTGTACCTGCAGGTTATCCAGGCGCAGGAGACGGAGAAGATTGACCGCAAGATGCGCGAGGAAATCATTCCTGAGATGATGAAAAATGTGGATCTCATGCGCGACATGAAGTTCGGACTTGAAGACTCCTCGGACGAGAACGACGCAAATCCCGACTGGGAGGAACGCTTCAGAGACAAACTAGGGGACAAGCTGATGGAGGTGAACGAGCTGCAGATGGAGGGTGCCGACATCTATATGGGATCTTTTGCCCGCCTTAAGAACTATCCGTTCTTCCACGAGATGTACAATTGGTTCATGCCTTTCTATCTGGACAACACTTATGTCATACGCACTTTCGGGCTGGACATTCCTGATGAGGATCGCCGTTTCCTGAATTTGTCCATGCTGAATGGCTTGTTCTGCGACAGTGACAAATATTCCTTATGCTTTACGGTAGACAGGATTCCGAAGGCCCAGCGTGACATGATCATGGCCAGATTCCCCGATCCGGAAGAACTGAAGGAAATGGCCGGTAAGAGTGGAAAGGGGCGTTTTGGCCCCTTTGTGGAAAGCCCGGAAAGCATATCCAATCTATATATTCATAACCTTTACCGTTTCTATAAGCTGTATCCAAGGCGTAAGGAGTGGAAGGACATATTCCAGGAACCCGTCAACCTTTACAGCGTGCCCGTACTCGGCGAAATGCTGGGACGGCCGGATTTGATGAGGGACATTGCCGACTTCCATCTCCGCAAGGAGCATTATGCCGAGGCGGAGAGACTGTACCGGCATCTTGCTGACACATGTGACGCGGACGCCGACATATTCCAGCGTGCGGGATATTGCCTGCAGAAGAGCAGACGTTACGCTGACGCTGTGCAGGCTTACCGCAAAGCTGATGTGCTGAAGCCGGATAGCTTGTGGACTGTCCGCCATCTGGCTACCTGCTGCAGACTGGAGCGCGATTATGCGGCGGCACTTGACTACTACCGTAAGGCGGGAGACATGCTGCCTGACAACAGGAATATTCTGTTCTATACGGGCTTTTGTTTGGCCGAGCTGGAGCGGTACGCCGAAGCCTTACAGTGCTTTTTCAAGCTGGACCTGATGGAGGATGGCTGTGTGAAAGCTTGGCGGGCTATCGGGTGGTGCTCTTTTGTAAGTGGGAAATACGAGCAGGCCATGCGCTATTACGACAAGTTGATAGCGTCGGCTCCTGTACCCGCAGATTATCTGAATGCCGGACATGTGGCTTGGGTCATGAATGACATAGGCCGGGCTGTCAGATATTATACGCTGTCACTTGGGACGAGCGAGAGCCATGATGCTTTCTTTGAGGCATTCATGAAAGATAAGGAAGTTTTGGTCCGGCACGGCATAGACGGAAACGAAATTTCCCTCATGCAGGATATGATACTGTTGGAGGCGGTCTGATTCGGACTGGGCATCAGACTTCGGACAGGTCGCCCGGAGAGCTCCGCCCCGAAAAACAAAGACAGTCCTTGTGCGGTCCGATATCTTGTACATGCCTTGGGGAATTTTGAGGAAACTTCCTTCTTGCCGCTGTGATGAAAATGGCGGCATTTACGGATAGAATGGACCATTTTATAGATGTGGCACTTATTTTTCTTGGAAATGCTGTGCTGATTTGAATTTTAATTCTTATTTTTGCGGAAAATAAAAGTCTGCTTATTTCTTGTCCGGCCATGTCCTGAGTGTATCTACCGGAAATGCTGTAGTACTTTTGTGGTGCGTGATAGATGGCGTGACAGAGTCTGGAGGAAAGCGGCCGGGAGAAATCTGGAAAGGAATTTGGGGACAGAAACGAGATAGGAAAGTTTAAAAGTCTGTAATATGAAAGAAAGAATATTGGTGACAGGCGGAACCGGGTATATCGGTTCCCATACGGTAGTGGAACTGCAGAATGCAGGATATGATGTGGTCATTGTAGACAATCTGTCCAATTCTCGGGCGGATGTGGTTGATAACATTGAAAAGATTACAGGTATCCGCCCCGCGTTCGAGAAAGTTGATTGCTTGGATTTTGCGGGTATGGATACAGTTTTTGCCAAGTATGACGACATCAAGGCTATCATTCATTTTGCTGCAAGTAAGGCTGTAGGTGAGTCTGTTCAGAAACCTTTGCTCTATTACCGCAATAATATCGGCTCCTTGATAAATATGCTGGAGCTTATGCCTAAATACAAGGTGGAAGGTATAGTATTCTCTTCTTCGTGTACTGTTTACGGACAGCCGGATGTGCTTCCCGTGACAGAAAAAGCTCCGATTAAGAAGGCAGAGTCTCCTTACGGCAATACCAAGCAGATTAATGAGGAAATCATTCGTGATACAGTGGCATCTGGAGCGCCTGTCAGCGCTATCTTATTGCGTTATTTCAATCCGATAGGCGCACATCCTTCTGCATTGCTGGGCGAACTTCCCAATGGGGTTCCTCAGAATCTGGTTCCATATATCACACAGACGGCTATCGGTATTCGCGAAAAGCTGAGCGTGTTTGGCGATGATTATAACACTCCGGATGGCTCGTGTATTCGCGACTTCATTAATGTAGTGGATTTGGCGAAAGCTCATGTTGTGGCAATTCGTCGTATATTGGAGCATAAGCAGAAAGAAAAAGTGGAAGTTTTCAATATCGGTACGGGACGCGGTCTTTCAGTACTTGAACTGATTAATGCTTTTGAAAAAGCCACTGGTGTTAAGTTAAATTATCAGATTGTTGGACGCCGTATCGGTGATATAGAGAAGGTATGGGCTAATCCGGAACTGGCCAATAAGGAGCTGGGATGGAAAGCCGAGACAAGTACTGAGGATACTTTGCTCTCTGCATGGAATTGGCAGTTAAAGCTCCGTGAAAGAGGTATTCAATGATTGTTATTGCCATAAATAATATAAATATAGGCAAAATCGTTTTTTGCTGAAGAAAGAGAAAAAACAGCAAAAGCCGTATGGCATTTGTGAAAGACAGTCGGCTTGAATAGCATGGATGTCTATGTGAGATAGCCTGATAATGCTTGGTTTATGCCTCCCCGGCTAAACGCAAGTCGATTTGCATAATAGTTTTGTCGTGTTTTATTTTGTGTTTGTGTTGTATAGGCTTTGTCGTGAGACAAGGCCTATTCTGGTAATATATTCTGCTAGCATGCCTGTGTAGGTGTTGCCCGATGTGTGTAAGTTCAAGTGTTCCGGAGGGGAAAAGTGACTTTGAAAACTCTGCCTGTCAGACATCTGTGAGAATTTATCCTGTAATGGTGATAATCTGAAAAAACTTTCGTACTTTTGCACCAAATTGAGTTATAATAAGCTTATGAACGTATTAGAACTGAGTGAACAGGAAATCATCAGGCGCAACAGCCTGGACGAACTGCGCGCCATGGGTATAGAGCCTTACCCCGCAGCAGAGTATGTGACGAATGCTTTTTCTACTGACATAAAAGCCGATTTCAAAGATGATGAAGAACTGCGGCAGGTGTCCGTCGCCGGACGTATCATGAGCCGCCGCGTCATGGGTAAGGCTTCGTTCATTGAGCTGCAAGATTCTAAAGGACGTATACAAGTGTATATCACTCGGGATGATATATGCCCGGGCGAGAATAAGGATATGTACAATGTCGTATTTAAACGGCTGCTTGATTTGGGCGATTTTGTCGGTATTGAGGGCTTTGTGTTCCGTACCCAGACAGGGGAGATAAGCGTACATGCAAAAAAGCTTACCGTACTGGCCAAAAGTTTGCGCCCCCTGCCTATAGTAAAGTATAAGGATGGGGTAGCTTATGATTCTTTTGACGATCCTGAACTGCGTTACCGTCAACGTTATGTGGATCTTATCGTGAACGACGGTGTGAAGGACACTTTCTTGAAACGTGCTAAAATCATAAGCACTCTGCGTGCGGCTCTGGATGAAGCCGGATATACTGAAGTGGAGACACCCATATTACAACCTATTCCTGGAGGGGCAAGTGCAAGACCCTTTGTCACACACCATAATGCGCTTGACATAGACCTGTATTTGCGCATAGCCACGGAATTGTATCTGAAACGGCTTATCGTAGGCGGCTTTGAGGGCGTGTATGAGATAGGAAAGAACTTCCGCAACGAAGGTATGGACAAGAACCATAATCCGGAATTTACCTGCATGGAGTTGTATGTACAGTATAAGGACTATAACTGGATGATGGAGTTCACAGAACAACTGCTTGAGCGCATTTGTATTGCTGTGAATGGTTGTCCGGAAGCTGTAATTGACGGGAAAACCATAAGTTTTAAAGCTCCTTATCGCCGTTTGCCCATACTGGATGCAATTAAGGAGAAAACCGGTTATGACTTAGAAGGTAAAACGGAGGAGGAAATACGTATTATCTGTAAGGAACTGAAAATGGAGATAGATGATACTATGGGTAAGGGTAAGCTGATAGATGAAATTTTTGGCGAATTCTGTGAAGGAACCTTTATACAGCCTACATTCATTACGGATTATCCTGTGGAAATGAGTCCGCTGACCAAGATGCACCGAAGCAAGCCGGGACTCACCGAGCGTTTTGAACTGATGGTGAACGGTAAGGAACTGGCTAATGCATATAGCGAACTGAACGATCCTATAGATCAGGAGGAACGGTTTAAGGAACAGCTGAAGTTGAGTGAAAAAGGTGACGATGAAGCTATGTTCATAGATCAGGATTTCCTGAAAGCCTTGCAGTATGGAATGCCTCCCACTTCGGGTATAGGTATAGGTATAGACCGTTTGACAATGCTTATGACCGGGAAACCTTTTATACAAGAAGTGTTACTCTTTCCACAAATGCGACCTGAAAAGGTAATTCCTAAGGATGCTGCAAGCAAGTATGTTGAAATCGGAGTTCCTGAAGAGTGGGTGCCTCTGATTCAGAAGGCCGGTTATAATCTTGTGGCCGATATGAAAGAAGTGAACCCGCAGAAGTTCCATATGGATATTTGTGGGGTCAACAAGAAGTATAAATTAGGGCTAGAAAATCCGACGGTAGCCGAAGTGCAAGCGTGGGTTGAACGAATTAAATGAAATGGAACATGAAAGAGGAAGAGAGTAAATGAGGAGAAAGGAAGTGCTACATAAAAGACAAGTGGCCTGAATTCCTTAATCTTCGTTCTTTTCCTTTTTTATTCATTATTGTAAGATGAAACTACCCGGAAAAATAGCCATCATGGGCGGAGGAAGTTGGGCGACTGCCATTGCCAAAATGGTGTTGGGACAGGCTGAATCTATCAATTGGTATATGCGGCGTGACGACCGCATCGCCGATTTCAAACGGCTTGGTCACAATCCTGCTTACCTTACGGGCGTAAAGTTTGACATCAGACGTATAGGCTTCAGCTCTAATATCAATGATGTGGTGAAAGCCTCGGACACACTTATTTTTGTCACTCCTTCGCCATATTTGAAAGCACATCTGAAGAAACTTAAGACTAAGATAAAAGACAAATTTATCATAACCGCCATAAAAGGAATTGTGCCCGATGACAACCTGATAGTTTCGGACTATTTTACTAAAGAATATGCCGTGCCTACGGAGAATATTGCCGTTCTGGCGGGGCCATGCCATGCCGAGGAAGTGGCTTTGGAGAGATTGTCTTATCTTACTGTTGCCTGTCCGGATACGGAAAAGGCAGATGTTTTCGCACATCTTTTGGGCAATACTTATATAAAAACTTCGGTGAGCAATGATGTGGCCGGAATAGAATATAGTTCGGTATTGAAGAATGTATATGCCATCGCCGCAGGCATATGTAGTGGATTGAAATATGGTGACAATTTCCAGGCTGTGCTTATGTCCAATGCCGTGCAGGAGATGGAACGCTTTCTTCAGACTGTGCATCCATTACATCGCAATGTACAGGAGTCGGCCTATTTAGGCGACTTGTTGGTGACAGGCTATTCCAACTTTAGCCGCAACCGTACTTTTGGAACTATGATAGGAAAGGGATATTCAGTGAAGAGTGCCCAGATAGAGATGGAAATGATAGCGGAGGGATATTATGGCACAAAGTGTATAAAAGAAATAAACCGTCACTATCACGTCAACATGCCCATAGCGGATGCTATGTACAACATATTGTACGAGCGTATAGCGCCTGCCATTGAGATAAAACTGCTTACTGATTCTTTCCGCTGAGTGGAAAGAGGGAGGAATATTGGTATTTGAATAAACTGTCCGTATGCAAGTCCTTCCGTTTGTGAGGGGAGCTATGGATTTAAAAACATGAATATTATGATTAGCTTGAACATTGAAAAAGCATTTGGATTCATTTCCAAAGAAAGTGTATTTGCTTATGAGGCTCAGGTGAAGAGTGCTCAAGAGGCACTGGAGAGCGGAACAGGTAAAGGTAGCGACTTTTTGGGATGGCTGCATCTGCCTTCGTCCATAACAAAAGAACATCTGGACGACTTGAAAGCTACAGCACAGACTCTGCGTGAAAATTGTGAGGTTGTGGTGGTGGCTGGAATAGGTGGGAGCTATCTGGGAGCACGTGCTGTTATTGAGGCTTTATCAAACAGTTTTACTTGGCTTCAGGAGAAGAAATCTGCACCTGTCATTCTCTATGCCGGACACAATATAGGTGAAGACTATCTCTATGAACTTGGCGAATATTTGAAGGGTAAGAAATTCGGTGTGATAAACATCTCTAAGTCGGGAACTACTACTGAGACAGCTCTCGCTTTTCGTTTGCTCCGTGAGCAATGCGAACGTCAGCGGGGGAAAGAGACTGCACGTAAAGTTATTGTAGCCATAACTGATGCCAAAAAAGGTGCGGCACGTGTGACTGCTGACAAAGAAGGTTATAAGTCGTTTATCATCCCAGATAACGTAGGCGGTCGCTTCTCTGTATTGACTCCCGTAGGTCTGTTGCCTATTGCTGTAGCCGGATTTGACATAGACAAGCTGGTAGCTGGTGCGGTGGAAATGGAAAAAGCTTGTGGAGCAGATGTGCCTTTCGTACAGAATCCGGCCGCTCTTTATGCCGCAGCCCGCAATGAGCTTTACAAACAGGGTAAGAAAATAGAAATATTAGTGAACTTCAATCCTAAGCTGCATTACGTGAGCGAGTGGTGGAAGCAGTTATATGGTGAATCTGAGGGTAAGGAACATAAAGGGATATTCCCTGCTTCGGTAGATTTTACCACGGATTTGCATTCCATGGGACAATGGATTCAGGAAGGTGAGCGTAGCATATACGAGACTGTAATCTCTGTGGAGAAGCCAAATCATAGCCTTGTTGTTCCTTCTGATAGCGAGAATCTGGATGGCTTGAATTTCTTGGCAGGAAAGCATGTGGATGAAGTGAACAAAATGGCCGAACTGGGAACCCAATTGGCTCATGTAGATGGTGGAGTGCCTAATATGCGCATTGTGATTCCTGCTTTAGATGAATCTTGTATAGGCAATTTGCTTTATTTCTTTGAACGCGCTTGTGGTATAAGTGGCTATATTTTGGGCGTAAATCCTTTCAATCAGCCTGGAGTAGAAGCTTATAAAAAGAATATGTTTGCTTTGCTTGATAAACCCGGATATGAAGAGGAGTCTAAAGCTATAAGGGCGAGACTGAATGAATAATTCCAGAGATGGAGAAATTCAATTAAAAATAAAAGAAGGCAACAGTAGCTGTGGAGCTAGCCGTTGCCTTCTTTCTAATATCTTTCCTTTTTAGTATCTGTCCGGATTTTGCCTGACATGGTTTGGATAGTTTGAAAAGAACAAATTGGACAGATTCCACAGTAGTTGATACACAATTATGGTTAAAGATTCAATTCTCTCTTATCTTCGTCGTCATGCTTGTCACCACATTGGCTTGAAGGCAGTACTATTTGATATGGATGGCGTGCTGTTCAATTCCATGCACTATCACGCTCAGGCATGGGTCACTGTCATGCGGAGTCATGGATTTGACTTTACACCTGAAGAGGCTTATATGCACGAAGGACGTACAGGTATGTCTACTATCAATTTGATATATCGCCGACAGTATGGTTGCGATGCACCTGCAGGTCTTGTAGACAGCCTTTATGAGGAAAAATGCGCAGTCTTCGCGTCTTTTCCTGAACCTGAACCTATGCCAGGAGCTTTACAACTGTTGCAACAGTTGAAAGCCGGAGGAATACAGCCTGTTTTAGTTACAGGTTCAGGACAGCATTCCTTGTTTCGCCGATTGGACCATTTTTTCCCTGGTATGTTTTCCCGTCCTTATATGGTTACTGCTTATGATGTGAAGCAAGGCAAACCTAATCCTGAACCTTATCTTATGGGATTAACCAAAGCTGATGTCCAACCGTGGGAAGCTATGGTAGTGGAAAATGCTCCTCTTGGTGTGCAGGCAGGTGTGGCGGCAGGAATATTTACGGTAGCTGTCAATACGGGACCTTTACCAGATAAGGTATTGCTTGAATCGGGTGCCGACTTGCTTTTTTCTTCTATGCAAGATCTGTGTGACAGATGGCAAGATTTGCATCAGATGTTTTCTTCTATAACGATAGTATAATAAAAAGATTGTTGGATAAAGAAGGTTAAAAGCATTGATATTTGTGACAAGATATTGCTGTTTCAGAAGAGGTGTGCTTGCCGGTTCACACGTTTTTCTCTAATAATATATAAGACATATGTCTGATTTTTTGCAAGAATTGAATGAAAGCCAACGTGCTGCCGTACTTTATAATGACGGACCGGCATTGGTCATAGCAGGTGCAGGATCGGGAAAGACCCGCGTGCTGACTTACAAAATCGCTTATTTGCTGGAACAAGGATATCAGCCGTGGAGCATACTGGCTCTTACATTCACAAATAAGGCTGCCAGAGAGATGAAGGAGCGCATAGCCCGGCAGGTGGGGCAGGAGAGAGCCAGACAATTGTGGATGGGCACTTTCCACTCCCTATTTCTGCGCATACTGAGGACGGAAGCGAAACGCATGGGATATGCTTCATCTTTTACTATCTATGATGCTGCGGATAGTAAAAGCCTTATGCGGGCCATCATTAAGGAAATGGGACTTGACGATAAGGTCTATAAACTGGGATATATACAGAACCGCATATCCAATGCTAAGAACCACTTGGTGACTTGTCAGGGGTATATGGGCAGTAAGGAACTCTATGAAAACGATAAGGCCTTACGTATGCCCGCTTTGCGTGACATATACAACCGTTATACCGGACGATGCAGACAGGCTGATGCCATGGATTTTGATGATTTGTTGCTGAATACCTACCTTCTGTTCAAGGATTATCCCGAAGTGCTGGAACATTACCGTGACCAGTTCCGGTATGTGCTGGTAGATGAATATCAAGATACGAACTACGCCCAACACAATATCGTATTGCAACTTGCGGGAGAGCACCATCATGTATGTGTGGTGGGTGATGACGCGCAAAGCATCTATTCTTTCCGAGGGGCAGACATTGACAACATATTGTATTTCACGAAAGTATTTCCCTCAACCAAAGTGTTCAAACTGGAAGAAAACTACCGTTCTACCCAGACTATAGTAAGTGCGGCCAACAGTCTTATTGCCAAGAATGAAAGGAGAATACCTAAGAAGGTTTTCTCTAACAAAGAGAAGGGGGATGCTATAGAAGTGTTGCAGGCCTATAGCGATGCAGAGGAAGGAGCTATTGTAGCCAATAAAATAAGAGAACTGAGGCGGACGGAACACTTGCTTTATGCGGATTTTGCCATATTGTATCGCACGAATGCGCAGAGCCGCATCTTTGAGGAAACTTTGCGCAAGCAAGGTGTGCCTTACCGTATATATGGGGGGCTGTCTTTCTACCAACGCAAGGAAGTGAAAGATCTCATAGCCTATTTCCGTCTGGTGGTGAATCCTAACGACGAGGAGGCTTTCAAGCGGATAATAAACTATCCTGCCAGGGGAATAGGTGATACTACGTTGGGCAAAATAGTGGATGCGGCAACCCGGAGTCAGGTGAGCTTGTGGACAGTGCTATGTGCTCCTGAAGTTTACGGACTGTCTGTGTCCGGAGGTGTGGTCAGGCGGTTGATGGATTTCCGGAAGCTGATGGAAAGCTTTATGGCACAGTTGGCGGAGAAGAATGCTTATGAACTGGGATTGGAAATCTTATGTCGTTCGGGTATGATTGCAGAGATAAACCGGGATAATTCGCCTGAGAATCTGAGCCGGAAAGAAAATGTGGAGGAACTGATGAATGGCATGAAGGATTTTTGTACCCAACGCTTGGAAGAAGGCAGCGGACATGTAATGCTGAGTGATTATTTGTCTGAAGTGGCTTTACTTACAGACCAGGATGCTGATTCCGATTCTGGAGACGATAAGGTGACGCTTATGACTGTGCATTCGGCTAAAGGACTGGAGTTTACTGCCGTATTCGTGGTCGGCATGGAAGAGAATCTTTTCCCGAGTAGTATGACCGGTGACTCCCACCGTGCTTTGGAGGAGGAACGCCGCTTGTTTTATGTGGCCATAACCCGTGCTGAAAAACATTGTTTCCTGAGTTATGCCAAGTCACGTATGCGTTATGGAAAGACGGAATTCAGCTCACCCAGCCGTTTTCTGCGCGATATAGACACCCGCTATTTGCTTTTGCCACAAGATATTATTATGGGGCGTAAGATAAGCCAGCGTGCGGATTTATTTCGTGAAGATATGGAAATCGGTATCGGTCGGGATAAGGTCGGCAGCGGATTTCTCTCGTCCGGTGCGGGACGTCCGGCATTCTCTTCCAAATCCCTTCAACGCTTGGAAGAGGTCGTTTCCGCTTCCGATTCCAAAATCGGGGACAGTAGGGTGCCGGAGCTGAATGTCGGCCAACTTATTGAGCATGAACGTTTCGGCATAGGTGAAGTGCTTCGTGTGGACGGCGAAGGCGACAACAAGAAAGCTGCCATTCGCTTCAGGAATGCGGGTGAGAAGCAGTTGCTGTTGCGTTTTGCACGTTTCAAAGTGCTCTCCTGACAGATAAACGAATTCATATATTGACATTATATTACATTATTATAATATGGTAGACTATTCTCAATTTCCTTCTCCTTGTTACGTGGTAGAAGAATCTTTGTTGCGGCGTAATCTTTCACTGATAAAACAGGTGTCCGAACGTGCCGGCGTGGAAATTATTCTAGCTTTCAAAGCTTTCGCGCTATGGCGCACCTTCCCTATATTCAGAGAGTATATTGCACATTCCACAGCTAGCTCTCCTTATGAGGCTCGTCTGGCTTTGGAAAAGTTTGGCAATAAGGCTCACGCTTATTCTCCCGCTTATACGGAGCTTGATTTTCCGGAATTCATACGTTGCTGTAGTCATATTACCTTCAATTCCTTAAACCAATTCCAACGGTTCTATCCTCAGGCGCAGGAGCATGGTATATCGTGCGGTATACGCATTAATCCTGAATATTCGGAAGTTTCTACCGAACTTTATAATCCTTGTGCTCCGGGCACACGTTTTGGAGTGATGGCGGAGCAGATGCCCGATGAGTTGCCACAAGGCATAGAAGGCTTTCATTGCCATTGCCATTGTGAATCGTCCTCTTATGAACTGGAACGGTCGTTGGCACGCGTAGAGGAAAAGTTCTCCCGATGGTTTCCACAACTTAAATGGCTGAATTTGGGCGGAGGGCATTTGATGACTCGTAAGGATTATGATGTGGAACATCTCATCCGGTTGTTGAAAGGATTTAAGTCCAGGTATCCGGGACTACATGTCATACTTGAACCCGGGTCTGCGTTCGCCTGGCAGACCGGTGTGCTTTCTTCTAAGGTGGTTGATGTGGTGGAGAACCGTGGCATACGCACCGCTATACTTAATGTGAGCTTTACTTGTCACATGCCCGATTGCCTTGAGATGCCTTACCAACCTGAAGTGCGCGGGGCACGTAAGGGTAGTGATGGTCCGTACATTTATCGGCTTGGTGGGAACTCGTGCCTTAGTGGCGACTATATGGGATATTGGAGTTTCGATCATGAGTTGGTAATAGGCGAACGCATCTTGTTTGAAGATATGATACATTATACCACAGTAAAGACCACCATGTTCAATGGCATATCCCATCCGGCACTTGCCCTGTGGTCTACACAGCAGAAGGCGATATTGCTCAGGGATTTTTCTTATGAAGACTATCGGGACCGAATGTCTTGATTGTAAGGGTATTGCTTTGCGTGCGAAAGTAAAGTTTCATATTTATGTAGAAAAAAAACTTCCGAATGTTTGCTGGTTTATAGAAAATATCTACCTTTGCAACCGCAATCGCGGAAATAGCTCAGTTGGTAGAGCACAACCTTGCCAAGGTTGGGGGCGCGAGTTCGAGTCTCGTTTTCCGCTCTTGACGATTGTATGACCTTTTTGCCCAGGTGGCGGAATTGGTAGACGCGCACGTTTCAGGTGCGTGTGCCGCAAGGCGTGCAGGTTCGAGTCCTGTTCTGGGCACAAGGAATACAGTTAAGTTCATTGACAAGGTGATAAATGGAGAGATGGCGGAATTGGTAGACGCGCTACTTTGAGGGGGTAGTGACAATTATGTCGTGGGAGTTCGAGTCTCCTTCTCTTCACAGGTCATCGGATTGCGGAAATAGCTCAGTTGGTAGAGCACAACCTTGCCAAGGTTGGGGTCGCGAGTTCGAGTCTCGTTTTCCGCTCTCTCTTTCATAGTATCAAATTTGAACGTGATGACTTGTTAATGCCCAAGTGGCGGAATTGGTAGACGCGCACGTTTCAGGTGCGTGTGCCGCGAGGCGTGCAGGTTCGAGTCCTGTTTTGGGCACTACACCCTTTGTGAAAAGGGTAGTCATCAATGCGGAAATAGCTCAGTTGGTAGAGCACAACCTTGCCAAGGTTGGGGTCGCGAGTTCAAGTCTCGTTTTCCGCTCTATACATGACTGTATAATCCGGCTTTATATAAAAGTCGGATTTTTTTATTTTAAGGTATTCTTTTCTTGTGCATTTGAGGCTCAGTTAGTTTTCTTGGGGATTTAACAAATGGGCAATAAATAGTATCTTTACGGCTCACCCGATAAACCTGGGGGGAATTCTTTTATTCCATAGCAATTTTATACCTTTGTGTCATGAACAATCAAGGATTATTAGCATTGGCACAGTTGATATTGCCATCAGAGATACTTTCAAATTTTGAAGTAGTACGTGTGGAAGAAGATCCGTCTCTTATTCGTATCTATCTTGATGAATTGGTTAAGTCTGAATATAAAGAGAACACTTCCATTGAATCCAAAGGTTTCTGTGAAGCCGTAACTATACGTGACTTCCCAATCCGCGACAAAGGTGTTGACTTAATTGTCAGAAGGCGTAAATGGTATGACAGGCAGAACAATCGATATTTCTCTGACACTTACGGGCTCAAGGCTGAAGGGACCCGCTACTCCAAGGAGTTTGCGGCTTTTTTAAAAGAATTGTATGGAGACGATTCCTACGACCTCCCGTTCGCTTGACTGCTATTATCATGTAAACGGGGATACGTTTGAAAAACAATACAAGGAAGTGCTCAGCGGCTATCGTGAATGGTCAGAACTCTCACATGCAGAAGACTGGCTTGTCTTTCCAGAAAATATAGGGACAAGCATCTGTATAGACGAAACCGCTCCAAGCAACGGTGAGCTGTATACGATAGTAAGCAACAGGTCTTCACGTGGCGGCAAAGGTACTATCATTGCTATTGTAAAGGGGGTGTCCGCAGATGTTGTCACGGAAGTGCTTATGCGCATTGACGAGGGGAAGAGACTGGCGGTTAAGGAAATAACAATGGATATGTCAAATTCCATGCGGCTTATAGCCAGACGTTGTTTTCCGAATGCCATACGCACTATAGACCGTTTCCACATACAAAAACTTGCCTGCGACGCCTTGCAGGAAATGCGAATTGCCCATAGATGGGACGCCATTCAAGCTGATACGGATGCCAGAGAGGAAGCCAAATGTCTGGGCGAAGCATACACCCCTGTTGTGCTTGCAAATGGAGATACCCACAAGCAGTTGTTGGCACGCAGCAGGTATCTGCTTTTCAAATCAGCCGACAAATGGACAGCAAGTCAGAGAAAAAGGGCTGAGGTACTCTTTGAAACGTACCCGGATCTAAAAGAGGCTTATTCACTTACACATTCTCTAAGAATGATATTTTCCAGGAATACAGTTAAAGATGCCGCAAGGCTCTCGCTTGCACGATGGTACAACAAAGTAGACGATTCCGGTTTTAAGAGCTTCAATGTTATTGCCGCCACTCTTTACGAGCATTATGAAGAGGTATTGAACTTCTTTGTCAACAGATCCACAAATGCTTTTGCAGAAGCTTTCAATGCTAAAATTAAGGCTTTCAGAGCCGCTTTAAGGGCTCACCCGATTTTTAGTGGGGTTAGGCATAAAGTTTCACCAACCTAAAGAAAAAGAACTTGATATCAATGACTCCCCTAAGTTGTGCCCTGAACTGT
>CASFQC010000019.1 GCA_949296415.1 uncultured Bacteroides sp.
AAAAATTGGTAAAATGAAACTTCTCGCTTATTTTTGAACGCTGCTAAAGTGGTCCCTTTTTTAATGGCTATGTGGGGGATTTTTAGGTGGATATCTACACTCCAATGATGGACATGGAATACAACCGCACATCACCTTTCATTTCCAACTGTTTGCATTATTCCTCCGAATTTCATCCGTATGTTGGCGAGTTTTTGTATATTTGTCCCTGACTATTTCAAACAGATTCGCTTATGGAATGGAAACGCCCTTTGCTCTTGTGTCTGGGATGGACGGCCGCCATGGATTCGCTGGCACAGACGGACCGTCCCAACATTCTTTTTGTCATTGCCGATGACCAGTCTTATCCGCACGCTTCCGCTTACGGGACCCTGTGGATCGAAACGCCGGGATTCGACTGGGTGGCACAGAACGGCTGCCTGTTCGGAAACGCCTTCGTAACCTCGCCCGGCAGTAGTCCGTCAAGAGCCTCCATACTCACGGGCAGGTATCCCTGGCAAATCGCGGAAGCCGGTACGCACGCTTCGTCTTTCCCCTCTGAATACAAGTGCTTCACCGACATGCTGGAAGAGGCCGGCTACCGCGTGGGCTTTACCGGAAAGGGTTGGGGACCGGGCGACTGGGCCGTGTCCGGACGGAAGCGCAATCCGGCCGGTACTCCATATAATAAAGTAAGACTCACTCCGCCCCACAAAGGCATATCCGACATAGACTATGCCGGAAACTTCAGACAGTTCCTTGACAAGAATGCCGGACGGCCTTTCTGCTTCTGGCTGGGAGCGAACGAACCCCACCGGACTTATGAGAAAGACAGCTGGCGCGGGGAAGGCAAGAGTACGGAGAACGTAGACGTGCCGCCGTTCCTGCCCGACGACGACGTAGTGAGGCAAGACCTGCTGGACTATGCGGTGGAAATAGAATGGTTCGACAGCCATCTGCAAAAGGCCATAGCCCTGCTTAAAGAAAGAAATCTGCTGGACAACACGCTGATAGTGGTGACGGCGGACAACGGCATGCCCTTTCCCGCAGCCAAGGCCAACTGTTACGACGCCGGCATACACGTGCCGCTGGCCATATGCTGGACAGGCAAGATGAAAGGCAACAGAAAGTACGGTGAAGTGGTCAGCATGGTGGACATGGCACCCACTTTCCTGGACGCAGCCGGGCTGCCGCCCTGTGCGGATATGGCAGGCCGCAGCCTGCTTCCCCTATTGGCCGGAGATGACAAGGCAGCCGCACGCCCCATGGCCTTTGCCGGAAGGGAACGGCACAGCTCGGCCCGCCCGGGTAATGTGGGGTATCCTGTGCGGGCTGTCCGCACGAAGAATTTCCTGTACATACGCAACATCCGCCCCGACCGCTGGCCTGCGGGCAACCCATGCTACATAGACAAGGAGGGACATCTGTCTGCCCTTCACCGTGCCTACTTTGACATAGACGGTTCGCCTACGTGGAGCCATATGGTAGCCTGCCGTGACAGTGCGAGGGTGTATCCACTATTTCTGAACGCCTCGTCCAAACGCCCTTACGAGGAGCTCTATGACATGAGAGACGACAGCGGCTGCCTGCACAATCTGGTAGGCGACAGACGGTATGCGGACATGCTGGAAGAGTTGCGCAGTGCCATGGACCGCATGCAGGATGAGACCCGCGACTACAGGCTGGACCAGAACGGAAAAGACCGTTGGGACAGCTATCCCCGGTTGCGTGGAGGCATGCGCTCATTTCCTGAACAGCCGTGATTCCGGGCATGCGGAGGCCGCACGCTGCTCCGGCACCTTATGCCCCTATCAGTCCTTCCCTTATGGCCTCCATCACATTGGCCGGCGCACGCCGGGCCAGAAGCTCTTTCTTCATGAAGTCCATATAGGGAGCCACGTGGCGGAAGAAGCGCAGATAACCCTTGCAGAGATAGTTCAGGCCCGGCTCGCCGGATGCCGTGCGCATGAAGCGATTCTTGGGACACTCGCCGTTGCAGGCAAACAGGAACTCGCACTCGCGGCACTGGGCGGGCAACCCTTCCTGTTTCATGTTGCCGAACTTCTGCTGACGCTCGCCGTACATCATGTCCACCAGCGTCTGGCTGCGGATGTTTCCTAACCGGAACTCCGGAAAAACAAAATGGTCGCAGCTGTAGACATCGCCGTTGAACTCCATCACTCCGGCATGCCCGCACCATTTGCCCAAGGTACAAAGTCCTGGTTCCAGACCGGCCCAGTTGGCCAGCGTGGAGTCAAACAGCTGGATGTAGTATTGCCCCACGTCCTGACGCACCCACTCGTCAAACAGAGTGCAAAGGAAACTGCCCCATTGCTCGGGCGACACGGAAAAGTCAGCCAGCCGTTCGCCTTCTTCGAGCGGGGTGGCCAGATGACGTCCATCGGCATGCGGACGCATACGTTCCACTATGGGTGCAAACTGTATGTAACGGCAGTCTATATCCTTAAAGAACCGGTAGAACTCCAGCGGATAGTCGCCGTTATAGTCGTTTACCACAGCCATGGCGTTCCATTCCACCCCGTGCTTGTTCAGCAGACGGATGCCGCGCATCACCTTCACGAACGAGGGAATGCCCTGCCTGTTCCTGCGGTACTCGTCGTGGAACTCCTGCGGTCCGTCAACAGACACGCCCACCAACCAGTTGTTCTCGCGGAAAAACTCGCACCACTCATCGGTCAGCAGCGTGCCGTTGGTCTGTATGCTGTTCTCTATGGTCCGTCCGCCCGCATACTTTTTCTGCAGTTCTACGGCACGCCGGTAAAAGCTGAGCGGACGCATGAGCGCCTCTCCGCCGTGCCAAGTGAACATGACTTGCGGCATGGTCTGCGCCTGAATATATTCGCGGATAAAGGTTTCCAGCAGGTTGTCGGTCATGACATGGTTGGGCACTTCCTTGTAAAGGTTCGATTTTTCCAGATAGTAACAATACTCACAAGCCAGGTTACAGGCTGCGCCCGCCGGTTTGGCCATGACGTAAAGAGGACGAGCGAAAGGAGCGGTAATCATATTGAGGTAAGTCCGTTTTGCTTAAGGGGTTCATGTGTCGGTGCAAATATACCGCTTATCGCAGAAGGCCGCAACAGGCACGGCGGACAAACTCTGTACCGACGGCGTTTTTTGTGTATGGACAATGCCCGGAGGACAGATAAATATTGCTATTTTTGCCGTGGAATATGAGGAAGGAGACCGTAAGTGTGAGCCGACGCGGATCACCGCTTGTACCGGACATCTCCGCCCCGGGATATGGGAACCGGTCTGCCTGCCCGGCAGAAAACACCGGCGCAAAACAACAAGAATAATCCGATGAACAGAAAATGAAAACCTTTTTCGACCTCTCAAGAAGAAGAGCCATCCTGCCTTTCCTCCTGCTGTGCGGACTGACCCTGTGGGACAGTGTGACGGCCAACGCACAACGACCCTACTTTGTGGACGGATACCACGGCGGCATATACGGCCATTATCCGGTAGAGTGGAAGACGCAGTTTCTGGCCGACCAGCTGGAGGCGCATCCCGAATGGCGCATCTGCCTGGAGATAGAACCGGAAACGTGGGATACCGTAAAGGCTCGTACTCCTGAGGCTTACGCACGGTTCAAGGCCGTGGCCACCTCCGACAGGATGGAATTTGTCAATCCTACCTACGCCCAGCCTTATTGCTACAATATATCTGGCGAAAGCCTCATCCGCCAATTCCAGTACGGCATGCGTAAGATACGTGCCCATTTCCCCAACGCGCGATTCCTAACCTATTCGGCGGAAGAACCTTGTTTCACCAGCTGCCTGCCCCAGCTGCTGCGGCAGTTGGGCTTCAGCTATGCCGTGCTGAAGTGCCCCGACACATGTTGGGGCGGATACACGGCGGCCCATGGTGGAGAGCTGGTCAACTGGACAGGTTCCGACGGCACCTCGCTGCCAACTGTCCCCCGATATGCCTGCGAAGACTTTGAACCGGGTTCCACCTGGCAGACCACCGCCTGGGCCAATTCGGACCAGTATCTCTCGGCCTGCCACCGGGCCGGCATAGCCCACCCCGTAGGCATGTGTTTCCAGGATGCAGGCTGGAAAAACGGTCCCTGGCTGGGAAGCGGAGAGCATACAAAGAACGGATCCGTGTACACGCTATGGACGGATTACATAGCCCGCATCAGCGCCAGACAGTCCGACGACAACTGGCTCTTCACCCAAGAAGACGTACTCCCCTGCCTGATGTGGGGCAGCCAGGTACTGCAACGCATAGCACGGCAAGTGCGCGTCTCGGAAAACAGTCTGACGGAGGCAGAGAAACTGTCCGTTATGGCCAAGGTGGCAGACGGCTACGCCTATAATCCGGCCGACACGGACGAAGCCTGGCGCACCCTCATGCTGTCGCAGCATCATGATGCGTGGATAGTGCCCTACAACAACCTGCACGGCCAAGGAACATGGGCCGATGCCGTAAGCCGATGGACGGGCAAAACCGATGCCGTAACAGACCGCATAAAGAAAGAAGCCATGGACCGGCTGGCCGCAGGAAGTCCCTGCCCGCCCAAAAGCGGATGGGAAACCTGCTATCTGCAAGTGACCAACACACAGGGTGTGGAACGTCAAGAAACGGCCGTAATCCTTCTGCCGGAAGGAGCCCCGGAAGCCGTGGCAGTGTATGCCCCCGACGGAAAGAAAACGGACTGCCTGACAGAAGAACAGGACGGACGGCGAAAGCTGCACTTCAAGGTAAAAGTCCCATCCTTCGGCTATGCCATATACAAGGTAAAAGCCATACGCAAGAGACCCGGACACCACAGGGAAGCGCACAAGCCGGAAGAAAAGGGCCAAGGCCTCCACGTGCTGGAGAATGATATGTACAAGATTACCTTTGACCTGGAGAAAGGAGGAACCATAACAAGTCTGATAGCCAAGAAAGACGGCGGGAAGGAATATGTGCCGCGTCACGGACGTTTCGCCTGGGGCGAGTTACGCGGATTCTTCTATGATGAAGGCCGTTTCCGCTCATCGGCCGAAAGTCCGGCCAGTCTGTCGGTATTGGAAAACAACAAGTTCGTGAAGACCGTACAGGTAAAAGGACAGATAGCAGGGCATCCTTTCACACAGACCCTTACCCTGACCGCCGGAAGCAAACGCATAGACTGCCGTCTGCGCATAGACTGGCAAGGCAATACGGGTATAGGCGAATATAAGGAAACCGCGTGGCGCGACGACCGCCGGGCCTACTGTGACGCACGCTACAAGCTGAATATACTGTTTCCCACCGATTTGCAGCAAGCAACCATCTGGAAAAATGCCCCCTTTGACGTATGCCGGAGCCGACTGGCCGACACCCATTTCAAATCATGGAGCCGGATAAAACACAATATAATTTTGAACTGGGTGGATTTGGCGGAAGCAGACGGCGGACATGCCCTAGCCCTGCTGACCGACCACACCACCTCTTATACCTACGGCAGCGGGCAACCACTTGGACTGACAATCCAGTATTCCGGACAAGGACTTTGGGGACGTGACTACAAAATCGACGGACCTACCGAAGTGTCTTACGCACTTATTCCCCACCGGGGCTTATGGGACAAGGCCCGCATACAGACAAGCAGTGATGCCTGGAACGAACCGTTGCACTACACCTGGATGGCTCAAAGCATCCCCACACAGCATTCGTTCATCAGTATGGAAGACAGTGGATACCAGCTTACCGCCGCTTATCTGCAAGACGGCGACGTGGTGATACGCCTGTTCAATGCCGAAGGCGACGACCGTCCGCATGACATTTCCCTATCCATGCCTTTGGCAGACGTGGAAGAAGTGACGCTTGACGGACGCTTCCTGTCCCGTCCCCGTCTGGAATCCACGGCAAGCAACGGAATGCGGATGCGGGTATCCATGCCCCGTTTCGGCCTGAAGACATTCGTGCTGAAGCTGAAAGCAGAACAAGATATAAGTCTGTACGGGAACCAGACAACACACCAAGAAGAATAACGGACATAACCCACAATGACCCATTATGCATAAGAATACAATAGCCTTGATATTGACATGTGCCTTGCCGTTGCTCGTGACGGCCTGCGCCTCCACCTCCGGTTCTTTTCCCGGAGAACCCGTTCGTCCTGCGGACTACGTCAACCCTTTCATCGGCGCCAGCACCAATATGGATGCCGCCGGAGCATACCACGGTCTGGGAAAGACCTTTCCCGGAGCCACCACGCCTTACGGAATGGTACAGGTCAGTCCCAATACCATAACCGGCGGAGACAACGGCTCGGGTTACAGCTATGAGCATAAGACAATAGAAGGGTTCGCCTTTACCCAAATGAGCGGAGTCGGCTGGTACGGCGACTTGGGCAACTTCCTGGTGATGCCTACTACCGGACCGCTGAAACTGGTGGCCGGCAAGGAAGGCAATGACAACATGGACGGTTATCGCTCGGCTTACGACAAAGATACGGAAACAGCCAGAGCCGGTTACTATGCCGTAACATTGAGTGACTATAAGGTAAGGGCCGAATGCAGTGCGACACCCCATTGCGGCATACTGCGTTTCACCTATCCGGCACATAGCCAGTCCCGCATACAGATAGATTTGGCAAGACGCGTGGGGGGCACCTCTACCGAGCAATACCTGAAAGTGGTGGATAAGCACACCATCAAAGGGTGGATGCGCTGTACCCCCGATGGCGGAGGCTGGGGAAACGGCGACGGGAATCCCTGTTATACCGTGCACTTCTATGCCCGGTTCAGCAAACCTTTGGAAAACTTCGGATGCTGGAGCGCCGACATACCCGACAGCTGGCCAAGGAAGCGCGACGATGTGGTGAGTACGGCTTATCAGAAACGGGTGGCACAGGCCACCATACGGAAAGGGCTTAGCGAAGTGCAGGGAAAGCACGTGGGGTTCTATACGGAATTTCCCACTGCGGAAGGCGAGGAAGTGGAACTTAAGGTGGGCATCTCCTTTGTAGACATGGACGGAGCCGAAAGGAATTTCAGACAAGAGATGACCGACAAGTCATTCGACCAGATACGTAAGGAAGCCTACAGCCAGTGGAACCACGAACTGAGCCGCGTAAAGGTGACAGGAGGTTCGGAAGACGAAAAAAACGTCTTCTATACGGCACTTTACCATACCATGATAGATCCCCGCATATATGCGGATGTGGACGGACGCTACATAGGTGGCGACCAGAAGCCCCACGAGGCCAATCCGTCTTTTGTGAAACGCACCATATTCAGCGGATGGGATGTATTCCGTAGCCAGTTCCCGTTACAGACACTCATCAACCCACGTCTGGTAAGCGATGAGCTGAATTCGCTCATCACCATGGCAGGACAAAGCGGACGCGGGTATTTTGAGCGTTGGGAATTCCTCAACTCCTATTCGGGTTGCATGTTGGGTAACCCTGCCCTGTCCGTACTGGCCGACGCCTACACTAAAGGCATCCGTACCTTTGATGCGGAAGAAGCGTTCCGCTATGCCGTAAACACCTCACGGATGTTCGGCAACGATTCGCTGGGCTATACGCCCGGCAATCAAGGCATTGCCAAAACATTGGAATACGCTTATACGGACTGGTGTGTGGCACAGCTGGCCGAAGCTATGGGAAAGGAAGCCGAGAAAGTCTTGTTCCGTCGGAAAGGACAGGCATACCGCAACCTGTTCGACCGGGAGAAAGGCTGGTTCCGTCCCAAGGAAGCCGACGGCTCCTGGCTTCCCTGGCCCGAAGAAGGCAGACTAAAGGAATGGTACGGCTGCGTGGAAGCCAATCCATACCAGCAAGGCTGGTTCGTGCCCCACGACGTACCGGGAATGGTGGAACTTATGGGAGGAAGGGAAAAGGTATTGGACGACTTGAAACAATTCTTTGCCCATACCCCTGCCGACCTGCTGTGGAACGCCTATTACAACCATGCGAACGAGCCTGTGCACTTCGTTCCCTTCCTTTTCAACCAGCTTGGCGCACCCTGGCTTACCCAAAAGTGGACACGGCACATCTGCCATAACGCATACTTCAATAGAGTGGAAGGCATTGTGGGCAACGAAGACGTAGGGCAGATGTCGGCATGGTATGTGCTGGCGGCTTCGGGCATCCATCCCGATTGTCCGGGACAGCCGCGTATGCAGATTACCAGTCCGGTGTTCAGCCGTGTGGAATTCCGCTTGGATCCGGCCTATTATCCGGGAAAGACGTTTACCATCATAGCCCACAACAACAGCCCGGAAAACATCTATATACAGAAAGCGCTGCTTAACGGAAAGCCTTATGACAAAAGCCATATAGACTTTGCCGACATTGTGGCGGGAGGCAAGCTGGAACTCTACATGGGCAATGAGCCTTCCAGACAATGGGGTATCCGATAGAGACTTTACGCAAGACAATATCAGCCGCAAACCAAACAAACCTCAGACAATAATGAAAACATTACTTTTAAGCTTCTTTTTTTCCACACTGTCTGTCATGGCACAGCCTCAGATGAAAGATCTGGTGCAGTATGTGGATACACGACAAGGCACTGACTCGCATTTCGGACTGAGCTACGGGAACACTTATCCGGCTACAGGAATGCCTTATGGCATGCATCTGTGGTCGCCCCAAACAGGGAAGAACGGCGACGGTTTCAAGTATCAGTATGCTTCTGGAAAAATCAGAGGATTCTGTCAGTCGCACCAGTGCAGCCCATGGGTGGGCGACTATGCAGTATATTCGCTTATGCCGGTAACGGGTGAGCTGACGGTGGAACAGGACAGCCGGGCTTCTGCCTTCAGCCACGACAACGAAGTGGCGCTGCCTCATTACTACAGCGTGTCACTTGACAATGGCATCCGCACCGAGATGGCTCCCACCACACGTGGCGTGCACTTCCGCTTCTCCTACCCGGACAAAGGAGACGCTTACCTGGTGCTGGACGGCTATACGGAGATGAGCGAGATAAGAATCATTCCCGAAAAACGGCAGATTATAGGCTGGGTGAACAACCAGCGGTTCGTAAACAACGCCAAATCGTTCCGCAACTATTTTATCGTGCAGTTCGACAAGCCATTCAAAGCATACGGCATCTGGGAAAACCAGAAGGGACAGATTTTTGACGGACAACTCCAAGGCTCGGGCAAAGGATACGGCGCATACGTACAGTTCGCAAAGGGTTGCACTGTGCAAGCCAAGGCCGCCTCATCGTACATCAGTGCGGAACAGGCCATGGTGACACTCAGGCGGGAATTAGGAAAGGACAAGAACCTGGAATCCACACGCGAACGTGGCTGGGAGGTATGGAACAAGCTGCTGAACCGCATCGTAGTAGAGGGTGGCACAGAGGAACAGGTACGCACGTTCTATTGCTGTCTCTTTCGTGCCAATCTGTTCTCACGCAAATTCTATGAACGCAAGGCCGACGGAAGTCCTTACTACTACAGTCCTTACAACGGAAAGGTGTACGACGGATATATGTACACCGACAATGGCTTTTGGGACACGTTCCGCTCGCAATTCCCGCTGGCCAACATTCTGCATCCCACCATGCAGGGACGCTACATGAACGCCCTTCTCGACGCACAGGAACAGAGCGGATGGCTACCGTCGTGGTCGGCTCCGGGCGAGACAGGAGGCATGCTGGGCAACCATGCCATATCGCTCCTGGCCGATGCCTGGGCAAAAGGCATACGCACCTTTGACCCAGAACGGGCGCTCAAGGCCTATGCCCATGAGGCGATGAACAAAGGCCCTTACGGAGGAGCCAACGGACGTGGGTTCTGGAAAGAGTATTACCAGTTGGGCTATGTACCTTACCCGGAATCAATGGGCAGCTCCTCGCAGACCATGGAATATGCCTACGATGACTTTTGCGGATACCAACTGGCACGTATGACAGGACATGAGGCCTATGCCAAAGTGTTCGCCCGGCAGATGTACAACTACAGGAACGTGTTCGACCCAGCCACAGGTTTCATGCGCGGCAAGGGAGCGGACGGCAAATGGCAAGAACCTTTTGACCCGTTGGAATGGGGAGGCCCATTCTGCGAGGGGAACGCCTGGCACTACACATGGTCTGTGTTCCACGATGTACAGGGGCTGATAGACCTGTTCGGTGGCGACAGGAAGTTCACCGCAAAAATGGATTCCGTGTTTCTCCTGCCCGGTGTCATCAAACCTGGCACCTACGGTGGCGTCATCCACGAAATGAAGGAAATGGAACTGGCCGGAATGGGACAATACGCGCACGGCAACCAGCCCATACAGCATATGCCTTACCTGTACTCCTACGCCGGACAACCGTGGAAGACGCAGTACTGGGTGCGCCAGATTGTTCAACGGCTGTACAATCCCACAGAAAAAGGATTCCCTGGCGACGAAGACCAGGGCGGCATGTCTTCGTGGTATGTGCTGAGCGCGTTGGGCATCTATGCCGTATGCCCGGGAACTGACGAATACGTCATAGGCAGCCCCCTTTTCAGCAAGGCCACCGTCACTCTGGAGAACGGGAACAAGTTCATCATCGAGGCGGAAGGCAACGGGCCGGAGAACTACTACATCCAGTGGGGTACGCTGAACGGACGCGAGCTGGACAAGAACTACATCCGTTACAGCGACATTGCCGACGGAGGCACGCTGAAGTTCAAAATGGGACCGAAACCCGACAAGCGGCGCAACACCTCGAAATATGCCGCACCGTTCTCGCTCTCAAGGACAGGCTCTTATTGCCAGTAAAAAAACGGCTTTTACTCCTGACATTCCGCCATATTTGTCATGTCTAATTAAAAAAAGAACAGCTTATGATAAAGACTCTCACCCTTTTGCTTTCACTGATGTGCTGTGTTCCCTCTGTGCTGCGGGCACAGGAGACCGACATGCTTTTTCCCCGGATTTCCCGTGCCTTGGCCAGGGACAGTGTGGACCGCGCCGTGACACTCTTCCGCCAAGCGGCGGAGAAGGACGTGGAACAGGCCGAGATGTTTTACTGGACTCAGGTGGACAAGACGCAGAATGTAGCCGTGCTCTTCTCTGCCGAGCTGGCCCGAAGCTACCAGAAAGAACGGAGCTTTGACAAAGCTTACCTCTTCTGTCAGGAATACCTGCAACGTTATCCTGACGACCTGCGTATGCTGGAACTCTGCGCTTCGGCCAGTCTGATGAGAGGCGAGGAAGAGGAGGCCGCCGATATCTACAGGAACATTCTGCGGCTGGACAACGACAACCTGCAGGCCAACATTTTCCTGGGCAACTACTATTTCCTGCAAGGAGAACGGGAAAGAGACCGGCTGCACAAGTCGTATTTCCACATCAAGACACCCACACGCATGCAGTATGCCCGTTACAGAAACCGTCTGAGCAACATTTTCCGCAACACCTACAGCAAGGCAAGAGATTGCCTGAGAAAAGCCGCACGCCAGATGCCTTCCGACGGCACGCAACACACGCTGGACCTCATAGAACAAATACGGAAAGAAGCGGAAAGATGACTGGCTTACAGAGGGTTGTCTTTCCGCTATCTACGGACATTCCACATCCGGTGCGGACATATCTGCAAGGCCTTGCCGAGAAGCTGGAAAAGTGGACAGAATATCATCAAAGGCCCAATATATTTTAAACATCCGGAACCGAAACGTAAGGTTGCATATTATAAAAAACTGGAATCGGCCTTCATAACTCACTTGCAACATTTCCTGCCAGAACCGGGTAGATTGTTTTTGCTTTCCGAGGCACTCCACCATCCATAGCCTTTACCGTCATTGTGGAGAACCTTGTTTCAAGTGTGCCTTCTCAAGCGAATAGCGAAAACAATACGATACAGTGCTGTCAGGTTCTGTCCAAGCCCTAACAAGCTCTAAAAAAAGGACATCCGCATTCTTTTTCTCCTTAATATAATAGGTGGAACAATAAAAATACGTATCTTTGCGCGGATTTTTTTGATATTGATTTTAAAATATGATTAACCCCATTGTTAAGACGATCGAGTTGCCCGATGGAAGGACCATCACACTCGAAACGGGAAAGCTGGCAAAACAGGCAGACGGTTCTGTAATGCTCCGCATGGGAAACACCATGCTGCTGGCTACTGTTTGTGCCGCAAAAGATGCAGTTCCCGGAACAGATTTCATGCCCTTGCAGGTAGAGTACAAGGAAAAATATTCCGCATTCGGACGTTTCCCCGGCGGTTTTACCAAACGCGAAGGACGCGCCTCGGATTATGAAATCCTGACCTGCCGCCTTGTAGACCGCGCCCTGCGCCCCCTATTCCCCGACAATTTCCATGCTGAGGTATATGTCAACATCATCCTTTTCTCGGCCGACGGCATAGACATGCCCGACGCGCTGGCCGGACTGGCAGCATCGGCCGCACTGTCCGTATCGGACATCCCCTTCAACGGCCCCATATCCGAAGTGCGGGTGGCACGTATCGGCGGCCAGTTTGTCATTGATCCCACCTTCGAACAACTGAAACAGGCCGACATGGACCTCATGGTGGGAGCCACTTATGAAAATATCATGATGGTGGAAGGCGAGATGAAGGAAGTGTCAGAACAAGACCTGCTGGCAGCCCTCAAGGCAGCCCACGAGGCCATAAAGCCCATGTGTAAGGCACAAATGGAACTGGCCGAAGAGGTAGGCTCCACCGTGAAGCGCACCTATGACCACGAGGTGAACGACGAAGACCTGCGCAAGGCTGTGCACGACGCCTGCTATGACAAGGCTTACGCACTGGCCGCCAGCGGCAACAAGAACAAGCATGAGCGCGAGGACGGCTTCCAGGCCATATGCGACGAGTTCAAGGCCCAATTCACTGAAGAAGAACTGGAGGAAAAGGGTCCTATGATAGACCGCTACTATCACGATGTGGAGAAAGAAGCCATGCGACGCTGCATACTGGACGAAGGCAAGCGTCTGGACGGACGTACCACCACCGAAATACGCCCCATATGGTGTGAGGTGGGCTATCTGCCTGGCCCCCACGGCTCGGCCATATTCACACGCGGCGAGACCCAGTCGCTCTCTACCGTAACGCTGGGCACCAAGCTGGACGAGAAAGTGATAGACGACGTGCTGACCCAAGGCAAGGAACGGTTCCTGCTGCACTACAACTTCCCGCCCTTCTCCACCGGCGAAGCCAAGGCCCAGCGTGGAGTGGGACGCCGCGAAATAGGTCACGGACACTTGGCATGGCGTGCGCTGAAGGGACAGATTCCCGAGAACTATCCCTATGCCATCCGCGTCATGTCCGACATACTGGAGTCCAACGGTTCCTCATCCATGGCCACCGTATGTGCCGGTACCCTGGCGCTGATGGATGCCGGCGTGAAAATCAAGAAGCCAGTATCGGGCATAGCCATGGGACTCATCAAAAATCCGGGCGAAGAGAAATACGCCGTACTGTCCGACATATTGGGCGATGAGGACCACCTGGGCGACATGGACTTCAAGGTGACAGGAACAAAAGACGGCATCACCGCCACACAGATGGACATCAAGGTGGACGGACTGTCATACGACGTGCTGGAGAAAGCACTGCTGCAGGCCAAGGCCGGCCGTGAATACATTCTGGGCAAACTGACCGAATGCATAGCTGAGCCGCGTCCCGAACTGAAGCCCCACGCTCCGCGCATAGAGACCATGACCATACCCAAGGAGTTCATCGGAGCCGTGATAGGCCCGGGCGGAAAAATCATACAGGGTATGCAAGAAGAGACGGGAGCCACCATCACTATAGAAGAAGTGGACAACGTAGGACAGATAGAGATAGCCGGAACCAATAAAAAGTCCATAGACGATGCCATACGCATGATAAAGGCTATCGTGGCTGTGCCCGAAGTAGGCGAAGTGTACAAAGGAAAAGTACGCTCCATCATGCCTTACGGCGCATTTGTGGAATTCCTCCCCGGAAAAGACGGACTGCTCCACATCTCGGAAATAGACTGGAAGCGTCTGGACACCGTGGAAGAAGCCGGATTGAAGGAAGGTGACGAGATAGACGTGAAACTGCTGGAGATAGACCCCAAGACAGGCAAGTTCAAACTGTCGCACCGCGTGCTTATCCCCAAACCTGAAGGATACGACAGCAAGTCTGAACGCCGCCGCGAAAGGAAATAACCCTACGGCGTTACAGACACACGCAGAATGAACAGTTGCGCAGGCAGGACGGATACATACATCCGTACCTGCCTGCGCAATCTGTTTCCGGTATATAAGTCTTCTTCTGCCGATAATCTGCCTAAAGTATGATGACGATTCGGGTCAAACAGGCACCAAGGAACAGGACAAACAGGTATGAACAACTTCTAAAAACATTGAAAAAACCTCCGTTCTGACGCCGACAAGTCCCTTTAGGGCCATAAACACTGCTGCGGAACAGATTTTTATTCGTACTTTTGCCGCAAATTGAATAAGAAAAAGACATTAGCACACCAATGAACAACATACCTACCGTAACCAAAAACCTGCTGATAATAAACGTACTGATGTTCATGGCCACGTGGGTGGCGGAAAGATATCACATAGACCTGTCCGACTATCTGGGATTGCACTTCGTACTGTCCGACCGCTTCAATGCCGCACAGCTCATCACCTACATGTTCATGCACGGAGGTTTCGCCCACTTGTTCTTCAACATGTTTGCCGTGTGGATGTTCGGACGCATACTGGAACAGGTATGGGGTCCCAGACGGTTCCTGTTCTACTACCTGCTGTGCGGCATAGGCGCCGGACTGATACAGGAGATAGTGACAGGAGTGGAATATGCCACGCTGCGGGCAGGCATGACAGACGATACCGTGTCCTACGTCATGCAGGAAGGGGCCGATGCCCTGCGGCAGAACATGAACTTTGTGGACCCTGCGCTGGCTCACTTCAACATGGTACTGAACACCTCCACCGTAGGAGCTTCGGGAGCCGTGTATGCCATTCTGCTGGGTTTCGGCATGCTGTTCCCCAACCAGCCTATGTTCATTTTTCCCTTGCCCATTCCCATCAAAGCCAAGTACTTCGCCATAGGCTATGCCGTGATAGAGCTGCTTTCTGCCTTGGCCAACAACCCGAACGACAATGTGGCCCATTTCGCCCATTTGGGAGGCATGGTGTTCGGCTTTATATTAATAATGTATTGGAAGAGGAATAACAAAAGCAATGGCTACTATTACAGATGACCTGAAAGCCCGGTATCGGCAGGGCGACATCAGCCTGCGGCTGGTCTACATCAATTCCGCCGTATTCATACTGACTTGGCTGGTCAGAGTGGTGCTTACTCTGTTTAACCAAAGCGCAAGCCAATGGATGAACTGGCTGGAACTGCCCGCTTCGTTCAAGCAGCTGGCTCTGCAGCCATGGTCTCTGCTGACCTACATGTTCATGCATGCCGACATCTTCCACATTCTCTTCAACATGCTGTGGTTATACTGGTTCGGCAAACTGTACCTGAACTTCTTCTCAGCAAGGCACCTGCTGGGGTTGTATCTGTTTGGCGGGTTGTGCGGCGGGCTGCTCTACATGACAGCCTACAACATATTTCCTTACTTCAGCGAAGCCGTGCCCTACGCCTTCATGCTGGGTGCGTCAGCCTCCGTACTGGCCATATCCATAGCCACAGCCTACCGTGCCCCCAACTATACCCTCCAACTGCTGTTCTTCGGCACCGTCAGACTGAAATACCTGGCACTCATCATGGTACTCACCGATCTGCTGTTCATCACGTCGAACAACGCGGGAGGCCACATAGCCCACCTGGGAGGCGCGCTGGCCGGACTGTGGTTTGCCGCCAGCCTGAACAAAGGCATTGACCTGACCGCATGGATAAACAAGATTCTGGATCTTGTGTCTGGCGTGTTCCGTCCCTCCGCCTTCCGGCGCAAGTGGAAAAAGCCCAAGATGAAAGTGTCCTACCAAAGCAGCCGGGAAAAAGACTATGACTACAACGCCCGCAAAAAAGCCGAGAACGACGAAATAGACAGAATACTGGACAAAATAAAAAAGTCGGGATACGGTAACCTGACCGATGAGGAGAAAAAACGACTTTTCGATGCCAGCCGGAAATGAAACGCGCATTCAAGCACTTGGGCAACATAGCCATCACCGCCATACTTGCGGCCAACATAGCATTCATCATAATGCTTCTTGGCTCGGCCTACAGCCCATGGCTACACCCTACAGAACATCCTGTAGCCTCGTGCATGGGGCTGGCTTTCCCCGTCTTTATTCTGGCCAACGGATGCTTCCTGCTATTCTGGCTGCTCATCAGATGCTTCAAGACCGCTCTGCTGCCACTGGCCGGATATATCCTCTGCCTGCCACAGCTGCTGCTGTATATACCTGTAAACCCCAGTAGCGGAAAAGTGCCTGAAGATTCGTTCAAGCTGCTGTCATACAACATCATGGGATTTTACGGAGAAGACAAGGATAATGCAGAAAGCATAGTGGACTACCTGAAAGCCAGCAGAGCCGACATCATCTGCCTGCAAGAATATCCGGCCAACCGGACAAAACAGAGAGACATAGAGAACGCACTAAAAGATTATCCCTACCACCGCACCGACAAAGTGGGGACAGGAGGAAACAACCGTATAGCCTGCTACTCGAAACTACCCATACTACGAGCCAAAAGACTGGACTATAAGAGCGACTACAACGGCTCCATAATGTACGAACTGGCCTGGGGGAAAGACACCCTGACGCTGATAAGCAACCATCTGGAGTCGAACAAACTGACCATAGCCGACAAGGAGATCTATGAAGACATGCTCAAGGCACCCCAACAGGCCAAAATGAAGAGCGGGGCACGCCTGCTCATAGGCAAGCTGGCGGAAGCCTCAGCCTTACGAGCCCCACAGGCCGACAGCATAGCCAAGGTCATAGACCATACAAAGGGGCGGTACACCGTAGTGTGCGGCGACTTCAACGACACACCTATATCTTACGTCCACCACACCATAGGACGCAACCTGAACGATGCCTTTGGACAGTCGGGATGCGGACTGGGTATATCGTACAACCGGAACATGTTCTATTTCAGGATAGACCACATCCTCACCAGCAAGAATTTACAGACGTACCGCTGCACGGTGGACCGCTCCATAAAAACTTCAGACCATTACCCCATATGGTGTCACATAGCCCGGAAAAAATGAATGGCACGTCCCTTTACAGGAGTCTGAAGAAAATGAAGGAAACAAAAGGGAGAACCTTGATAAAGCACAAATATTTAGAGGGCTTTTTACTGCAGAATGTGAAAAAAAAGCTATATTTGCAGCCTTGTATGCACAGAATCAATTTAAAAAAGTAATCATAATAAATTAAAGTAAGATGCAAAACAAAGGATTTGTAAGGGTTTTTGCAGTACTGCTCACGCTGGTATGCTTGTTCTACCTGTCCTTTTCTTTTGTGACTCGCCATTATACGAATAAGGCTAAAGAGTACGCAAAAGGAGACGAGATAGCCGAACAGGCCTACTTAGACTCGATGGCAAACGAGAAAGTGTACTTCGGCAACTGGACCCTGAAAGATTGTCGAGAGATGGAAATCAGTTTAGGTTTGGACTTGAAGGGCGGCATGAACGTCATCCTTGAGGTATCTGTGCCCGACGTTATCAGGACATTGGCCGACCACAAGTCTGACGAAGCCTTCAACCAAGCCTTGAACAACGCTGCCAAACAAGCAGTTACCAGTCAGGATGATGTACTCTCACTTTTCGTAAAAGAGTATCACACGCTGGCTCCGGGCAAACCGTTGGCCGCCATATTCGCCACCCAGCAACTGAAAGACAGAGTGACCCAAAACTCTTCCGACAGCGATGTGGAGAAAGTGTTGCGCGAAGATATCGAAGCTGCCGTAAAGAACTCCTACAATGTGCTGAGCACACGTATAGACCGCTTCGGCGTAGTCCAGCCCAACATCCAAACTCTGGAAGACAAGATGGGCCGCATCATGGTAGAGCTGCCAGGCATAAAAGAACCGGAACGTGTGAGAAAATTACTCCAAGGTTCGGCCAATCTGGAATTCTGGGAGACCTATGACTCACGTGAGATTTTAGCCGCCCTGCAGGCCGCCGACGCCAAGATACGCACCGTACTGCAACGTGAAGCACCCGCTGACACCACAACTGCAAAGGAGCCTGTCGCTCCCGTAACCAGCGCCACAGACAGTCTGAAAGCCGCCCTGACCGGTGAGACTACCGACCAGAACGCTGCCGAACTGGAACGCTACAAGAAAGACCATCCGCTGATGGCCGTACTGTCCCTTAATCCCAACGGAGGCCCCATTGCCGGATATGCCCATTACAGAGACACGGCCACTGTAAACAAATACCTGGCCATGCCGGAAGTAGCAGCCGAAATGCCGCGCGACTTGCGTTTGAAATGGGGCGTGGCTCCCGCTTCATTCGACAAGAAAAAGCAGACATTCGAACTTTACGCCATCAAGTCCACCGAACGCGACGGGCGCGCACCGCTGGAAGGCGACGTAATCGTTGACGCACGCGACGGATATGACCAATGGGGACATCCCGACGTAAGCATGGAAATGAATACCGACGGAGCACGCCGCTGGGCACAAATGACCAAGCAGAACATAGGACGCAGCATAGCTATCGTGCTTGACGGGTATGTATATTCGGCTCCTAATGTAAACAGCGAAATTACAGGAGGAAGCTCGCAAATCACCGGCAACTTTACCTTGGACGAAGCCAAAGACTTGGCCAACGTCCTGAAATCCGGTAAAATGCCAGCCCCCACACATATCGTACAAGAAGAGATTGTAGGTCCCTCTTTAGGACAGGAATCCATTGAGGCCGGCGTCATTTCCTGTATTGTAGCTTTCATCCTCTTAATGGTATATGTATGCTCCATGTACGGCTTCACCGCCGGTATGGTGGCCAACATCGCCCTGTTGCTGAACTTCTTCTTCACCATGGGTATCCTTACCTCCTTCCAGGCAGCCCTCACCATGTCGGGCATAGCCGGTATGGTACTGTCACTGGGTATGGCTGTGGATGCCAACGTGCTGATATTCGAGCGCACCAAGGAAGAACTCCGTACAGGCAAGGGAGTAAGGAAAGCGCTGTCCGACGGATATTCCAACGCCTTCTCCGCAATCTTTGACTCCAATTTCACGTCTATCATCACCGGTATCATCCTGTTCTATTTCGGTACAGGCCCTGTACGCGGATTTGCCACAACGCTGATTATAGGTATCGCCATATCGTTCTTCACTGCGGTATTTATGACACGTCTCATTTTTGAGCACTTTATGGGCAAAGGCAAGTGGCTGAACCTGACTTTCGAGACCCGCCTGTCAAAGAACGCCCTGCGCGACACACGCTACAACTTCATGAAGCACAACAAGAAGGCACTGGGCGTATCGCTGGCCATCATACTGGTATGCGTAGGATTCCTACTGACACGCGGACTGAGCGAGAGCATTGACTTCACCGGAGGCCGCAACTATCAGGTACGTTTCGAAAATCCCACTGAACCCGAACAAGTACGCGAACTGCTGGAAGGGCAGTTTGACGATGCCAACGTGAATGTGATAGCCATAGGCACCGACGGCAAGACCGTACGTATAAGCACCAACTACCGCATAAACGAAGAAGGTCCCAATGTGGATTCAGAGATAGAGGCCAAACTGTACGAACAGCTGAAGCCGCTTCTCACCAAAAACATTTCCCTCCAGACCTTCATAGACCGCGACAACCATACAGGGGGCAGCATCATCAGCTCGCAGAAAGTAGGTCCGAGCATAGCCGATGAGATTACGGTAGCCGCCATATGGTCGGTTATCCTGGCCGTGATAGCAATCGGCCTGTACATCCTCATCAGGTTCCGCAACATAGCCTATAGTATAGGTTCTATCGCCGCACTGACGTTTGATACCCTCATCATCTTGGGCGTGTACTCCATATTCTGGGGCATCCTGCCTTTCTCCATGGAGATAGACCAGACGTTCATAGGCGCCATACTGACGGCCATAGGTTACTCTATCAACGATAAGGTGGTGATTTTTGACCGCGTCCGCGAATATTTCCGCCTCTATCCGAAGCGCGACCTGACCCAACTGTTCAACGACTCGCTGAACTCTACACTGACCCGTACCTTGTACACAGGTTCGTCTGTGCTGATTGTACTGTTCATCATCTTCATTCTAGGTGGTGAGTCTATCCGCAGTTTCTCGTTCGCCATGATTCTGGGTGTGGTATTCGGCACATTCTCCTCACTCTTCGTAGGTTCGCCTGTAGCTTACCTCATATTCAAGAAGACACGCAAGAGCACTGCAGAAGAGAATAAAAAAGCCTGAAATATATAAGCCTTAGAAAAGGTGGGACATAAAGCCCCGGAAACCGCCGGTTTCCGGGGCTTGTTCGTACAAGACGTTCCAAAGCACGCAGGAAACAGCATAAGATGTCCAATTTCCCTTCTGAAGTTTTTTATTCAGCCTGTTTTAAACCTTTTCTTCGCCTCTGCTCTCTTCTTCATCCATCACGCAACCCGTCACACTACTCAGTAAAAGGACAGAAAAAACATTCCTGAAAAAAATATCCCAAAAACAGCACTGAGCGAAAATCAAACAGGCTCCTATCACAAAATAGTCATAAGTAAAAGAAACAGCTTGCAAATCTTTCCGATAAAATTCGTATTTTTGCCTGCAATGGAATTCCGGCAGCCATACGGACAGGCTTTATCCTACCGGAATATTCCATGCGCCCCTAACTACAAAGACTAACTACCCTTTATTCTGAACATTTGCAATATGAGCGATAATTTCGAGAAAGACGACGAATTGGACAAAAACGGACTGCCTGCCGGAGGACAGGAACACTCTGACTACCGTCCCGCCGACACCAACGACGACAACGTCCGCCACCAACTGAGCGGCATGTACCAGAACTGGTTTCTGGACTATGCCTCATACGTCATTCTGGAACGTGCCGTACCCCACATCTCCGACGGACTGAAACCTGTACAAAGAAGAATACTCCATACCATGCGCCGCATGGAAGACGGACGATACAACAAAGTGGCCAACGTTGTGGGCGAAGCCATGAAGTTTCATCCTCACGGCGATGCCTCCATAAAGGATGCTCTGGTACAGCTGGGACAAAAAGACCTGCTCATTGACTGCCAGGGAAACTGGGGAAACATTTTGACCGGCGACGATGCCGCAGCCGCACGATACATCGAAGCCCGGCTCACCAAATTTGCCCTTGACGTGGTATTCAACCCCAAAACCACCGAATGGAAACTCTCTTACGACGGCCGTAACCGCGAACCCGTAACCTTACCCGTAAAATTTCCACTGCTCTTAGCACAAGGTGTGGAAGGCATCGCCGTAGGACTATCCTCGAAAATCCTGCCACACAACTTCAACGAACTGTGTGACGCAGCCATCAGCTACCTGCACGGAGAAGAATTCAGGCTCTATCCAGACTTCCAGACCGGCGGGTTGGCCGACGTGTCAAAATACAACGATGGCGAACGTGGAGGAACAGTGCGCGTGCGCTCCAAAATAGAGAAGGTAGACAACAAGACACTGGCCATTCGCGAGATTCCATACGGAAAAACCGTGGCCAACGTCTGCGATTCCATTGTAAAGGCCAGTGAAAAAGGGAAAATCAAGATAAAGAAGGTTGAAGACCTCACCTCCGGAAACGCCGAGATACTGGTACATCTGGCACCCGGCACTTCGTCGGACAAGACCATTGACGCCCTCTATGCGTTCACCGACTGTGAAGTGAACATATCGCCCAACTGCTGCGTCATTGACGGGCAAAAGCCGCATTTTCTCAACGTTAGCACCGTACTGAGAAAGTCGGTAGACAAGACGCTGGCGCTGCTGAGACAAGAGCTGGAGATAAGACGGGGCGAGATAGAAGAAAGCCTGCACTTCGCTTCTCTGGAAAAGATCTTCATCGAAGAGCGTATTTACAAAGACCGCGAATTTGAGGAGGCATCTGACATGGACGCGGCATGCGAACATATAGATGAAAGGCTTACCCCTTACTATCCTACCCTCATACGCGAAGTGACCAAGGACGACATCATGCGCCTGATGGAGATTAAGATGGCACGCATACTGAAGTTCAACTCCATAAAGGCGGAAGAGGCCATAGCCAGGATGAAGGCCGACATAGCAGAGACTGACCGGCATCTGAAAAACATGGTGGAATATACCGTGGAGTGGTACAGAATGCTGAAGGAAAAGTACGGGAAAGACCATCCCCGACGCACGGAACTGCGCAGTTTTGACACCATAGACACCGCCAAGGTGGCAGAAGCCAACGAGAAGCTGTACTTCAACCGCGAAGAGGGATTCATTGGAACGAGCCTGAAAAAAGACGAGTTCGTGGCCAACTGCTCGTCACTGGACGATGTCATCATATTCTATCGGGACGGGCGGTACATCGTCACCGGAGTTACTGAAAAAAAGTTCGTGGGCAAGAACATCATATACCTCAACATATTCAAAAAGAACGACAAACGTACCATATACAATGTGGCCTACCGAGACGGCAAAGAAGGCACATGCTATTTCAAACGCTTTGCTGTAACCAACATCATACGCGACCGCGAGTATGACCTCACCCAAGGCAAGCCAGACTCCCGTGTGATGTACTTCAGCGCAAATCCCAACGGAGAGGCCGAAGTGATAAAAGTCACGCTTAAACCTAACCCCAAGGTGCGGAACATCATATTCGAAGAAAACTTCAGCCGCTTGTCCATAAAGGGAAGACACAGCATAGGCAACATCCTCACCAGGCTACCCGTACACAAGATAAGCCTGAAACAGCGCGGAGGTTCCACCTTAGGCGGACGCAAAGTGTGGTTCGACCGCGATGTGCTACGACTGAACTACGACGAACGCGGAGAATATCTGGGAGAATTCCAGACCAACGACCTCATTCTGGTAGTGCTGAACAACGGAGACTTCTACACCACCACATTCGACCTCAACAACCACTATGACGCCGACATACGCATCATAGAGAAATTCGACCCGGGAAAAGTATGGACCGCCGTACTTTATGATGCCGACCAGCAGAACCAGCCCTACATAAAACGGTTCTGCTTTGAGTCCACAAACCGGAAGCTGAACTACATGGGCGAGAACAAGAAGAACCGGCTCTTACTGCTTACGGACGAGTATTATCCAAGGCTGGAAGTAGTGTTCGGTGGAGCCGACAGTTTCCGGACGCCCTTAGTGATAAACGCTGACGAATTTACAGTCATCAGAAGCTATAAGGCCAAAGGGAAACGCCTTACCACATTCGCCATTGACACCATAAACGAGCTGGAACCTGAAAAGCGACCGGAACCCACACCGGATTCCACAGTGGCCGAGGCCGAGGAAGAGCCCGAAAATCTGGACCCTGACCGGGACAAGACCCCTACAGACATACTGGACGAGCTTACCGGACAGATGAAACTGTTTTAACTCAGAAGAAGACTATGAAGACAAAAGCCATCCTGACGTTGCTCGCCATGACCGCAGCCATGACTGTGCATGCCGGTTCCCCGCCGGAATATCCTCCGGCTGTTCCCCAACCCAGGCCCATAGAACGTGCCACACTCTACGGGGCAGGACTGGCCAATATGTACGACACCTATCTGTCGCCACAAGAATACCGGGGCGCAGAATTCCGTCTCATGCGCGAAAGCACACGCCTCACCCCTTGGGCAGAAGGAAGACTGTGGAGGCAGGTGCGCTTCCAGGGATACGTCAACTACACACACAACCACGCAGACAACAACAATGCCATGGGTGCCCTGCTGACCTGGAATTACGGCCTGCACTACAGCTTTGACGTGGCACCGGGACTGAGACTGCTGGCAGGAGGAGTGGCCGACCTCAACGGAGGCTTCCTGTGGAACCTGCGCAACGGCAATAATCCCGCATCGGCACGGGCCTACATCAACCTGGCAGCATCGGGAGCAGCCGTATGGAGAGTAAGGCTGAAGAAACGCCTGCTGACCTTCCGCTACCAAATAGACCTGCCATTGGCCGGACTGATGTTCTCCCCGCATTACGGACAGTCGTACTACGAAATATTCTCCTTGGGAAACGCCTCAGGGACCGTGCGATTCACCGCGCCACACAACCAGCCATCGTGCAGGCAACTGCTGTCCGCCGACTTTCCCGTAGGCAGACTGAGGATGCGCGTGGCCTACCAGTGCGACTTGCAGCAATCCAAGCTGAACGGCATCAGAACGCACGCCTACTCACATGCCTTCATGCTGGGATTTGTCAAACGTTTCAGGCTGGAAACACCAAAATGAGTCTGCCCGGCCAACACATGCGGACCGATACACACCACACACCGTCTTTTACCCTAACCTCTGAAAAAACCACCGAAATGAAGATTTTCCAATCACTCCTGCTATCTCTGCTGGCAACGGCCTCACTAACCGGATGCATACGCGAAGAAGAATACGCCAACAGTCCGCAAGGCAACTTCGAAGCCCTGTGGACACTCATGGACGAACACTACTGCTACTTCACCTACAAAAACGTGGACTGGAATGAAGTGAGACAGCGCTACCAGCCACTCATCACCGGCGACATGAGCTACGACGGACTGTTCGAAGTGCTGGGAAACATGCTGGCCGAACTGAAGGACGGACACGTGAACCTTTACAGCGCATCAAACACGGCACGCTACTGGGACTGGTATCTGGACTATCCGCGCAACTACGACGAGGCACTGATAGAACAATATCTGGGAAGAGACTACCGCATATCGGGCGGACTGAAGTACACCATACTGGAAGACAACATAGGCTACATAAGCTACACCTCATTCTCAGACGGCATAGGAGAAGGCAACATTGACGAGGCCCTTTCCTACCTGGCCGTATGCAACGGACTCATAATAGACGTGCGCAACAACGGAGGCGGAAACCTGACCTACGCCTCGCGCCTGGCCGCACGGTTCACCAACGAAAAAGTGCTCACCGGATACATCATGCACAAGACCGGCCCCGGACACGACGATTTCTCCGAACCCGAGCCCATCTACCTGGAACCATCGAACAGCATACGCTGGCAGAAGCCCGTAGCTGTACTGACCAACCGGCATTCCTACAGTGCCACAAACGATTTTGTCAACAGCATGAACTGCATGCCTATGGTCACTCTCATAGGCGACCGCACCGGAGGCGGAAGCGGACTGCCCTTCAGTTCCGAACTGCCCAACGGATGGAGCGTACGCTTCTCGGCCAGTCCGCACCTTGACGCGCAGGGCAACCACACCGAAGGTGGAATAGACCCGGACGTCAAAGTAGATATGGACAGCGAAGACGAGGCACGCGGTCTGGACACCATCATTGAAACCGCCCGACAAGTGCTGAAAACGGGCACGCCGAGCGCAGTTTAATCACAAAGCACTTGTCCAAATGGAAAAACTTTCATATCTTTGCCGCGCTACACATAATGACAGAAGCGGATGTGGCGTAATTGGCAGCCGCGCCAGACTTAGGATCTGGTGCCGTAAGGCGTGTAGGTTCGAGTCCTATCATCCGCACACCATTTGGACAACAGGCATCGGAGGCCGTCTTCCGCTTCAACGGGAGACGGCCTTTTTGCTGTAGATAATTGCTCTTGAGTTCAACGGCTGAAGACAAATCCCCTGAACGTACCCTTCAAGTCAGGACCGAAATAGAAACCCGGCTGGGTAGGCTGGTTGTAGCCCACATTCTCGGTAACTATACTGAGACGATAGACAGGATCCTCCAGAAATGTATGGAAACGGTAAGGCGTGGGAATGCCTGTCACGTAAAGACGCAAGGAACGGTTGTCAGCAGTACGCACCAGCACCTCCTCACGCCAGTCGCCCACCAGGTCGGCCTGCAGGCAAGGCGTGGCTTTGGTGCCGTTGTTGGAGTCACAACCGTCAAAACGGGCAATGACCTCGCAACGTTTCCTATGCCAGTCGTACTTGCTTATGCAGTTCTTGTCCAGCAGCTCGCGCAACAGGTCGCCGTCCCACCACACAGCCATGTTGACCGGCAGTCCGGGCACTTGCTCCGCTATGACTTCTCCCCGGAATCCGCGCAATCCGCCCGAAGCCGACGACCACATCTCCACACCGGGATGGCACGGAGTTATGTCGGCAGCCATGCACCGGCCCACATCGGTATGTGCCGGAATCTGGAACAGTATCTTGCCCGTAGCCGCATCGCGCAAAGTACTTCCGTCCCGCCGGTTCTCATGGCAAGCCCATACCTGCAGTCCGGAATGATTCGGGTCGAACTGTGTGAGGTGCAACGCGTCACCATGTCCCAATCCGGTGGAATACAGTCCCTTCCCGTCGTGATCTATTGTACACGATCCGTAGACTATCTCGTCGCATCCGTCCCCGTCCACATCCGCCACACGCAAATTGTGGTTGCCCTGTCCGGCATAAGCGCCGTTCCCGGGAGTGTCGCTGTCGAACACCCACCGTTGCCTCAGCGTCTCCCCATCCCAGTCGAATGCGGCCAGCACGATTCTGGTATAATATCCGCGACACATCACCACACTGGGTCTCCGGCCATCCAGATAAGCCACACAAGCCAGATATCGGTCACTCCTATTGCCCCAACTGTCGCCCCAACCCTTCGGGTCCCCGCGCGGCGGCACATATCCGGTGGTATGCAAGGCTGCGCCTGTCCTTCCGTCGAACACCGTAAGATATTCGGGTCCGGAGAGTATGCGTCCTTGGTTTTTCCCCGTCTCACGGTAGTCGGCATTTCCGTCACCAATCACCTTCCCGCATCCGTCTACAGTGCCGTCTGCGGTCTTCATCACGACCTCGGCCTGTCCGTCTCCGTCCAGGTCATAGACCATGAACTGCGTGTAGTGTGCCCCGGCCCTGATGTTCTTCCCCAAGTCAATGCGCCAGAGCTTTTCCCCGTCCAGGCGGTAACAGTCTATGTACACATTGCCTGTATATCCGTTGTGCGCGTTGTCGTGCGCGTTTGAAGGGTCCCATTTCAATATAATCTCATACATGCCGTCTCCATCCACATCACCTGCGGATGCGTCATTCGGACTATAGGTATAGGTTTCTCCGGCAGGTGTGACGCCGCCTTCCGGCCGGTCAAGAGGAATGTCCAGATAACCCGACGGAGCATTCTCGGGCAAGAGGTAATCGGCGCCGCCAGTTTCCTTTCCTCGTATTACAGGCCTCACCGTGTAGCGTGCCGCCTCCAGTCCGTCATAAGCATCAAGGTAGAAAGTGGCTTCTCCGGCAGGGATATGGGCTATCTCTCTTCCGTTACGGTAGAGGTTGAACGCCACATCCATATCGTCCGACGAAAGGTAACGCCACGACACGGCCACTTGTCCCGAATCTTGCCGCACGGCTACCAGACCGCGTCCCAACCGTTCGTGCCACAAGTGTTCCCTATAGTACCCGGACTGGGCCATGCCGTTCATGCCCGTCAGACAGAGCATGAGTGTCAGCGTCCATTTGCCAAATATTCTCATAAGCATATCTTTATAACCTGTCCCCCTTCCGACCCGTCACGCTCCTCCGGTTGCCAAACGCCACAGTCCGGACCGTCTCCGTACATCAGAAAGGCAATCTCCACAAAAATAGCGTTTTCTCCTGTCACTTGGCACATATCTCTGGCTTTTCTCCAAGAGGCGGCCTGCACAGAGTGGCAGTACCCGCTCTTTACCAGCCGCCTCACCTTCCGTCATATCCATGCCATGAGCCGGTCCACATCCTCATCTCTGGTGGCCCAGCCTGTGACGAAACGCACCACGCTTTCCTTCTCGCCCCGCGCGCCCCACAACTCGAAAGAGACATGGGCAGACAGGCGGTCAATCACCTCATTCGGCAAACAGACAAACTGCTGATTGGTAGGCGAGTCAATGTAAAGCCTGTAGCCTTTCGCCACAAAAGCCTGTTTCAGCTTCAATGCCAGACGGATGGCATGACTCCCTATACGGAAATAAAGTCCGTCGGCAAACAGGGTTTCAAACTGCACGCCCAGCAACCGTCCCTTGGCCAACAAGGCGCCATGCTGCTTGACGAGCGTGAAGAAATGAGGCAGAAGGGAAGGTCTGGAGCAGACCACCGCCTCGCCAAACAAGGCGCCGACCTTTGTACCCCCTATGTAAAACACATCGCACAAACGGGCAACGTCTTCCAGCGTGACATCCGTGTCCCCGGCAGCCAGGCCGTAGCCCAGGCGTGCGCCGTCCAGATAGAGCGGAATGCCCGCCCCCGCACAAACGCGGGCCAGTCCTTCCAGCTCATCCAGGGTGTAGAGGGTACCATATTCCGTGGGGTGCGATATGTAGACCATGCCCGGAGCCACCATATGCCCGCAGGTCTCGTCGCGATAGAACCGGCTGATGTAATCCTCCACTTCTCCGGCCGACAGCTTGCCCTCGTGCGAGGGAAGAACCAGCACCTTGTGCCCGGTAGCCTCGACGGCTCCCGCCTCGTGTACGTTGATGTGGGCACTCTCGGCGGCCAGCACTCCTTCGTGGTGCGACAGGAGAGCATCGATAACGGTGGCGTTGGTCTGCGTCCCACCCACCAGAAAGTGCACCATACCATCCGTCAGGCCGCAGGCCCGGAGGATAAGTTCTCTGGCATGTGCGGTATAGGCATCGGTTCCATACCCCGGAGTCTGTTCCATATTGGTTTCCACAAGGCGGCGCATCACCTCAGGATGCGCCCCTTCCATGTAGTCTGTGTCAAAGTGTAGCATAATGTGTCTTGATTGGAAAAAACCGTTGCAAAAATAGGCAAAAGACGCGAGTATTCACGGCAGACGGGCAGGATTAAGAGCCTGTTCAAATTTTGCTCAGTACAGTTTTGAGATGTTTTTCCGAGGATGTTTTTCCGTTGTCATGAGGAACAGCACCTTTTTTCACTGGTCAGCACACTGTATATCAACAGTTTCCTGCGAACGGACTCACAGCTTCCTGCGAATGGGTCCGCAGCTTCCTGTGAACGGATTCACAGCAGGCTGCGGACGGTTCCGCACCGGACTGCGTACAGGCACGCACCGGACCAGAGTTTTTTCAGTCCTGACCGGAAGCCACGGATGGATGTAAAGTCTGTGACTATTTCGTAACTTTGTCCCGTGCAGACATTACCCCCGGATGCTTTCCTGCCACGCCAGGAGGTAATCCTTATCAAGGACAGAATATATCAAGGAAATTGGCAAGACGAATATGATTATCAACACAGGAGGACGGACAGACACCGTCAACTATTACAGCGACTGGCTGCTGAACAGGTTTCGTGAAGGTTACGTTTATGCACGAAACCCCATGTTTCCCAAGCACATTGTACGCTACCGGCTCACGCCCGACGTGGTGGACTGCGTGGTATTCTGCTCCAAGAACTACCGCCCCATCCTGCCGCGTATCAGCGAAATCACCGACCGCTTCAACGTGTTCTGCCACTACACCATCACCGCCTATGGCAAGGACATCGAGCCGAATGTGCCCGGCATTGGTGAAAGTATCGGCACCTTGATAGAATTGTCGGAAAAAGTCGGCAAGGAACGGGTGACATGGCGGTACGACCCCGTATTGCTGGCCGGCAACTATACCATCGCCCATCACCTGCAAACCTTCGACCGCATGGCCCGGCAACTGGCTCCGCACGTTGCCTTCTGCATCTTCAGTTTCGTGGAAATGTACAAGCGGTTGAAAACCAATATGCCCGAACTTATCCCCCTGACCGGTGCCGACAAGGAAACGTTGGCAGAAGGCATGGGGCGCATCGCCGCCCGTTACGGATTGCCCCTGCAAACCTGCGGCACGGCAGACAGCTACGAACGGTACGGCATCCGCCGGTCGGGTTGCATGACCACCGCCATCCTTGGCAAAGCCCTCGGCTGCCAGTTCAAAAAGATGGCGCACAAAGGCACCCGTATCGGTTGCAGCTGTATGCCCACCCGTGACATCGGGGCATATGACACCTGCCCCAACGGTTGCAAATATTGCTACGCCAACAAGAAACCGGAACTTGCCTGGGAAAACTACAAGCTGCACGACCCCGAATCACCGTTGTTGTTGGGACATATCGGGCCGGACGACATTGTAAAGGAAGGAAGTCAGACGAGTTTCATTGTCCGTCCAACACCCCAACCGCTATTTGCGGACACGGATTGATGCAATTTGTAATCCGCATATAAGTGGAGAGTCTCTATCGGCATAAAAACGGCCTCCATATGAGACCATACGCAAAACTATCATCAGAATGAATGATGTTTTAAAACTTTTGTGTAGCTTTGCGGAAGTATATTCCGGATGCATATCGGCTACGATTTTCTCATATCGGTCAAGTGCTGTTTCCCCCATCTCCTTAATGTGTGGTAAGGTCTCACCAAAGGCACTGGAGTCCGGCCCTTAGCTTATTCCATCATGCTATACAATATACAACTTACTATTAACCAACAAACTAATATAAAAGAACAACAGAATACTAATACTGCTAAAACTAATGACAGAATGCTTTTTCGCCGTTGACCTCGGAGCTACCAGCGGGCGTACCATTATAGGCTCTTTCACTCAAGAAGGACTGATAACAGAAGAAATGAACCGTTTCCCCAATCATCTCATTGAGACGGGAGGGCACTTCTATTGGGACATTTACGGACTTTACTGCAATATTCTCGAAGGGTTGAAGCGGGCTGCAGCCCGTCAGGACATTGAAATCACCTCCATTGGTATTGACACGTGGGGCGTGGATTTCGTGTGCGTGGGCAAGGACGGAAGCCTGCTGCGCCAGCCTTATTCGTACCGCGACCCGCATACCGAAGGCGCACCCGAGAAGTATTTCGAACGGGTGCCGCGCAGAAGGGTATATGAACTGACCGGCATCCAGGTGATGAACTTCAATTCGCTTTTCCAACTTGACGCGATGCTCCGCCGTAAGGACAGTGCACTGGAGGCTGCCGATAAAATCCTCTTCATCCCCGACGCGCTCAGCTATATGCTGACGGGCGAAATGGTGTGCGAATACACCATCGCTTCTACCTCCCAGCTGGTAAACGCGAGCACGCGCCGTCTGGAACCGGAATTGCTGAAAAGCCTGAATCTGGGCGAAGATAAATTCGGACGTTTTGTCTATCCGGGCGAAACGATAGGAACGCTTACCGAAGAGGTGCGACGCATCACGGGGCTTGGAGCAGTGCCTGTCATTGCGGTGGCAGGACACGACACGGCGTCGGCAGTGGCTGCGGTTCCGGCACAGAACAAGAATTTCGCTTACCTGAGTAGCGGGACATGGTCGCTGATGGGAGTGGAAACTGAAGCCCCCATCATCAACGCCGATACCGAAGCCTTGAATTTCACGAACGAAGGCGGTGTGAACGGCACCATCCGCTTGCTGAAGAACATTTGCGGCATGTGGCTCTTAGAGCGTTGCCGTGCCGGATGGGGCAAGACGTCCTATCCCGAACTGATAGCCGAAGCGAATGCCAGCGAGCCTTTCCGCAACCTGATAGCACCCGATGACCCTGTATTCGCTAATCCGGCGGATATGGAAGAAGCCATCAAGAACTATTGCACGGCACACAGGCAACCCGCCATTGAGACACGTGGCCAAACCGTGCGCTGCATCTTCGAGAGCCTCGCCCTGCGCTACCGTCAGGTGTTGAAGGACCTGCAACGTTTGTCGCCCAATCCTATAGAGGCACTCCACGTTATCGGAGGCGGAAGCCGGAACGAATTGCTGAACCAATGGACGGCAAACGCCATCGGCATACCCGTCATTGCCGGGCCGTCGGAAGCCACCGCCGTGGGCAACATCATGATTCAGGCACTGGCGGCAGGAAAGGCGACGGATATCCGGTCGATGCGCCGTTTCGTGAGCCAAACCATCCCGCTCAAGACGTACCAGCCAGAGTATAAGGAGGCATGGGAAGCGGCTTATCTGCAATTTAAGGCCATGACGCAATGGGATAATAAGAGGTAAAGGAAGCAAAGTCTGAAAAGGAGCTGAAGTCAATGCATCTATTTGTTCCGTGAAACCTCTTACACACTTTAACGCTTTTCATTCATTAACATAAAAACAATATCATCATGAAAGAAGATTTGGTAAACAAAGCGTATGAAATCGCAAAAGAACGTTATGCCGCTGTAGGCGTAGATATAGAAAAAGCAATGGAAGCCATGCAGAATTTCCATCTTTCTTTACACTGCTGGCAGGCAGATGACGTGATTGGTTTCGAAACAGGAGCAGGCACGTTGACGGGCGGTATCCAGACCACCGGTAATTATCCGGGCCGTGCGCGCAACATTGACGAATTACGCCAGGATATCTTAAAAGCGGCTTCGTACATTCCGGGAACTCACCGCTTGAACCTGCACGAAATTTATGGAGATTTCAAGGGCGAACCTGTAGACCGCGACCAAGTGGAACCGCATCATTTCCAAAGCTGGATGGACTGGAGCAAGGAACACAACATGAAGCTTGATTTCAACTCGACTTCTTTCTCTCATCCGAAGAGCGGAAGCCTGACGTTGGCCAACCCAGATGAAGGCATACGCCAGTTCTGGATTGAACACACCAAACGCTGCCGTGCCGTGGCAGAAGCGATGGGCGAAGCACAAGGCGACCCGTGTATCATGAACCTTTGGGTGCACGACGGAAGCAAGGACATCACCGTGAACCGGATGAAGTACCGCGAATTGCTGAAAGACTCGCTTGACCAGATTTTTGCAACCGAATACAAGAACATGAAAGACTGCATCGAATCGAAAGTGTTCGGTATCGGGCTGGAAAGCTATACCGTAGGTTCGAATGACTTCTACATTGGCTACGGCGTGCAGCACAACAAGATGATTACCCTTGATACGGGTCACTTCCATCCGACAGAAAGCGTTGCCGACAAGGTTTCCTCACTCTTGCTCTACGTGCCCGAACTGATGTTACACGTAAGCCGTCCTATCCGTTGGGACTCCGACCACGTGACGATTATGGACGACCCGACGTTGGAACTCTTCCAAGAAATCGTACGCTGCAACGCACTGGACCGCATACACTACGGACTCGACTATTTCGACGCTTCCATCAACCGCATCGGCGCATACGTTGTGGGCAGCCGTGCGGCACAGAAATGTATGCTCCGTGCCCTCCTTGAACCACTCGCACTACTCCGCCAATACGAGGCCAACGGCCAGTTGTTCGAACGCCTTGCCCTGCTGGAAGAAGCAAAGGCATTGCCTTGGAACGCCGTATGGGACATGTTCTGCCTGAAGAACGACGTGCCCGTAGGCGAAACATTCATTTCCGAAGTGGAGAAATATGAGGCTGAAGTCACCCTGAAACGCAACTGATGGAATCCTGATAACCTATGGAAATCGTAATAGGGCTGTTGATTATTGCCATCGGCGCATTTTGCCAGTCAAGTTGCTACGTCCCCATCAACAAGATAAAAGACTGGAGTTGGGAGTCGTACTGGATTGTACAAGGTGTGTTCGCGTGGTTGGCATTCCCGCTGGCAGGTGCGTTGTTGGCTGTCCCTGCCGGGGAGAGCCTTTTCGGCCTGTTTGCCGGTGCAAGCGGGCTGGACATGGCGATGACCGTCTTGTTCGGCGTGCTTTGGGGCGTGGGCGGACTGACGTTCGGACTTTCGATGCGTTACCTCGGCGTGGCGTTGGGGCAAAGCATTTCGCTGGGCACCTGTGCCGGGTTGGGTACGATTCTGGCTCCGGTGATATTGAACATCTTCTATCCTGAAGCACACCATCTGGAGAAGCTGACCGCATCGGTGATTATCGGCGTGGTGGTGACCCTGTTGGGCATCGCCATCATCGGCGTAGCCGGAAACATGAAGTCGCAAAGCTTGAACGAGGAAGAGAAGAAGGCAGCGGTAAAGGATTTCAATTTTCCGAAAGGCATTGCCATCGCCCTGCTGGCAGGATTTATGAGCGGATGCTTCAACGTGGGGTTGGAATTCGGTTCGTCCATCCACTTCGAGGAATCGGCGGATATGTTCAAGACGCTTCCAGCAACCTTCCTCGTGACATTGGGAGGTTTCACAACCAATGCCGTTTATTGTTTCTACCAGAACGGGAAGAACCGCACATGGGGCGATTACGGCAAGGGGGATGTATGGGTAAACAACCTCGTGTTCTGTGCCTTGGCAGGCATACTCTGGTATAGCCAGTTCTTCGGCCTGGCACTCGGAAAAGGTTTTCTCACCGAATCGCCCGTGCTGATGACCTTTGCGTTCTGCATCCTCATGGCGCTTAACGTCGTGTTCTCGAATGTATGGGGCATTATCCTGAAAGAATGGAAAGGCTGTTCTCCTAAGACCATCGCCGTGCTCGTCATAGGCTTGGCGGTGCTCATCGTGTCGTCGTTCCTTCCCCAGTTGTTGGGATAATGCTTTTATCTTTTATATGGAAACGCAGATTGGCGTGGATTGTTTTCTTACCTGCGGAAATCTGCGCCAATCCGCGTTCCAAAGACACAAGACAATAACTTAAAACTCATAAATATGGAATCAATATTGAATAACCGTCCGGCATTGGCCGCCGAGATTGGCAAAGTAGCGGAAGTCGCCGGGTATCTGTGGCAAAAAGGTTGGGCTGAACGTAATGGCGGAAACATTACTATTAATATCACGGAATACATGGATGATGCTATCCGGGCAATGCCCGCCATCAGTGAAGCAAGCCCCATCGGCGCGACACTTCCACAGCTGAAGGGATGTTATTTCTATTGCAAGGGAACGCAGAAGCGGATGCGTGACCTGGCCCGCGACCCGATGGCTAACGGTTCGGTCATCCGCATCCTGGACGATTGCGCCAGCTATGCCATCATCGCCGACCAGCCGGTGAGACCTACTTCGGAACTTCCCTCGCACCTGAGCGTACACAATTACCTGCTTTCGAAAGGCATGAACTACAAAGCCTCCCTCCACACCCACCCCATCGAACTGGTAGCCATGACGCATAACCAGAAATTCATGGCAAAGGATGTGGCAAGCAACCTGTTATGGAGCATGATACCTGAAACGAAGGCGTTCTGTCCGCGTGGCTTGGGCATGGTGCCCTACACGTTGCCCAGCTCGGTAGAACTGGCGGAAGCCACTATCAAGGAACTGGATGACTATGATGTGGTGATGTGGGAGAAGCACGGCGTATTCGCAGTAGATACCGACATTATGGCCGCATTCGACCAGGTGGATGTGCTCAACAAGTCTGCCCTGATTTACATCGCCGCAAGAAACATGGGCTTCGAACCCGAAGGCATGAGCCAAGAACAAATGAAAGAAATGTCCGTAGCTTTCAACTTGCCGAAATGATGGCTGTAATTAAGAAACTATTTTGATCTTATTCAATAAAAGTCTTATCCGGCTTTTCTAAATCTTTTCCCTGTCCTTATTCGTCACATAGCCCGCGCTATGCTCCTCATAAATAAGGACAGGGAAAAGACATTGGAAATCTTCTTTAGAAAATTGCCTGATAAAAAGATAGGGGGGGACGGTATGAATGACAAACCAATGAACATAAGACCTGCTATGCCAGACGATGCGCCCATCATCGCTTCCGCCTTGACCATGGCTTTGGGGGAAGAAAGCATGAAGATGTATTGTGGCGAGAACAGCCAAAGCGTGCTTGAAGAACTGGTGCGGAGGGAAGACACACAATACAGCTATCGCAATGCGTTGGTGGCCGAGGCGGATGGCGTTCCGGCGGGAGCGATTGTAGGATATGACGGAGCACGCTTGTACGAATTGCGTGAGCCGACGCTTCGCCTGATAGAAGAGCGGACAGGAAATGTATTCACCGGTGTGGAGGACGAGACGAACTCCGATGAGTTTTATCTGGATTCATTGGGCGTATTGCCCGAATACCGTAACCAGGGTATCGGCGGACGGTTGCTGACGGCTTTGCGTGACAAAGCTTTTGCAGAGGGATTCAAACGGACGGGCCTTTTGGTAGATACGGAGAATCCCAAAGCTGAACGCCTGTATCTGTCGCTTGGCTTTGAACGGGTGGAAGCCCGAAATCTGTTCGGTCACCGGATGTGGCATTTGCAGGCTTTAAGCACTGTGCTCATGCATGGACTTCAAGACAAGCCAACTGGGGATGTGCAAGCATATCGAGGCGGTGAAACTTTGGCGGGAGAAGAAGCATGAAAAAGTTTGTACGGGCATTCCCGCTTATACTTCGGTTTACCTTTCTTACCGTGGGGAACGGGCTGTCTGTATACGTATCGGCACTGATAATGCCGAAGAGTTCCGCAAGCTGGCTGCTCCTTATTTTACGCCCGAAGGAGTGATGCGTCCCGAAGCGCGGGACTCCATAACCGACTTATTCCGCAATGCCATACGCCTTAACGATATGTTTCGCTGGTATGACATGTAAGAATGGCAACAAAATGAAATAGCCGTAGTAGAGGCAAAGAAAAAACGTCAGAATATAGGAATTTATCGCAAAATTTCCCTATTTTTGCAATCGGATGGAGGCAACTCTTTCCAAGACATGTTAGTAAATAAGAGGCGTTATGTCTTCTTCTTGTATGTGAAAAGCCTAGGAAACTTACTCACAACGGAAACAAGAAGTGATGTAATGGTCTCCGCGCATATGCGTGGGGCTGTTATCTCCACATCTGTTTCCAAAGGTTTTCCTAGCACCTTCACATTAAGACGTGGCATGCAGTTCCACGCTTGAACCGAATAACATTGGCTCTAGTTTAACAAGGCGTTGTAAAGTGGCATATTAATTGCATATATCTTTTTAAAAGGAGGTTATCATGACATATAATGAAATATTGTCAGCC